>NZ_JACSMV010000015.1:0-76161 GCF_018618835.1 Exiguobacterium sp. s145
GGAGTCACGTTGACGAAGCTTGCGCTTCATTCATTGTTTGTATCCGAAGATACGTTTTTTGCCTCATCGTTCAGTTTTCAAAGTTCGTCCGCGCCTGTTTTGGCGACTCAATTAGAATACCAAGTCTGAAACAATAAGTCAACAACTTTTTAAAAGAAGTTTTTTTCTTGTTTCGTGCAGTGCGCTCGTCCTCTTAAGGACAAGAAATAATATACCATGGGATTTATTATTGTACAAGTGTTTTTTATAAAAAAAGAAAAACTCTTTTTTTCATCAGATTTATGACAAAAAAGAGAGTGTTCCTTCTATATATAATGCAGATGATACAGATCTTTAATCCATGAGCTGAATGATGTTCAGCTGCCGGTCCTCCATCAAATCTTTAACGATACGCCGGTTATGTTCTTCATACGCAATCACCGGGCGGTCAAATATACTGTTTTTTCGAAGGACTGTTGCAATCTTTCCATTACTCATCAAGACACGGTCACCCGGTTCAATCGGTAAGAGCAACTGTCCAAGGAGCATCACATATTTCGAATCATATTGCATAGGTCGCGCTTTTAAATGGCAGTATGCATCATATACCTTATATGCTTCACGGTACGGACGCCAACTTGTCATGGCTGCAAAGACGTCTGCCACGATGAACAATCTTGTATGATCCATGATTTTATCCCCTTTGACTTTCAAGGGATATCCGGAACCGTCCAACCGTTCATGATGTTGAACAATCAAGCGTTTGACTGTATCGGAAATGATGTTTTCCTTTTGTAAGGCTTGGAACGCCATTGCAGGATGACGGTGAAAGATTTCTTGTTGCATCGCTTCATAACGTTTTGTATGACGCCATTCCATGATTCGCGCTAATCCACAATCGGCAAAATAGGACGCGACCCATAAATCGTGAATCATCTTGCGCTCTTTTCGCGCTGCCTCTGCGAGCAGTTGCGCAATTGCCCCCCGGTAAATCGCATGTCGAACCGTATAAGCTTCTGTTCCGCGCTCTAGGAAATACGGTAAGATGTCGTCCCGACGCATCGTCTCCGGCATCGATTCCTTCACCCATCTCAATGCATCGTATACATTTGGAACCAATCCCTGCTCCCAGGAAGTGAACACATGATTATAAGTCTCGATCAATGAATCAAATATACTGTCTTCTGTCATGTCGTCCAGTTCTTGATCCGTCATCGAAGCTTCGCTCATACCTTCAGGTCGTTTCTCGATGTCCACCTCTTTGATCAAAAATCGTTTGATTCGTCTTAACTCATCTGCCCCGATTTTTTTGCCTGCCTCGACGATTGGAATATCTGTATGTAAAAATAAAGACTCGGTTATCCGGTCACCAAGAATAAGTCGCTCACTTGCCACACGCATCGTTGTCTCGTCCCTTTCCCTCAATGATTTTTAGAAAAACAGCAGAGTAAAGACAAGTTGTCCCCACTCTGCTGTACGTCGTTCTGCTTCGTTTATTCTTCTGTCTGCTCAGATTCACTGTTCATCTCAGAAGTGGAAACCGGCTGTTCTTCCGAACCCGTTTCGCCTTCTTCCAGTACAGTACCCTCTTCCTCGACAGCATCTTCTTTTTTCAGTTTCGCAACTGTTGCGACACGGTCGCCTTCTTCGATTCGAATCACTTTAACCCCTTGTGCATTACGTCCGACACTGGAGATATTTTGTGAATCTGTTCGAATGACGATGCCGCTTTCCGTCATGATCATGATGTCATCATCGACATCCACAACCCGGAGTGCCACGATTTGTCCGACCCGGTCCGTTACTTTACTAGCGATCAATCCTTTACCACCACGTGATTGTGTCCGGAACTCTGTCATTGGCGTCCGTTTACCGAAACCTTTTTCCGTAATGACGAGTACATCCTGTTCATCACGGGCAAGTTCCATTCCGATGACGATTGCGTCTGCCGATAAGTTCATCGCTTTGACACCGCGGGCACCACGACCCATCGAACGCACGTTCGTAATCGGGAAGCGGATCGCTTTTCCGGTATTTGAGACAGTAAAGACTTCATCTTCTGTCGAAGCAAGACGGACAGATGTCAATTCATCATCTTCAAACAGACGAATCGCAATCAATCCATTTTTATTGATTCGGGCATAAGCAGATAACGGTGAACGTTTGACACGACCTTTACGCGTCATGAAGATCAACGATTTCTGTTCATCCTGCATCACTTCTTCTGCATCAAGCGCTTCTTCCGGTTCTTCAAGACCATCCGGTGCATCTTCTGCAGTGACTTCGACATCAATGATGTTTTCGGTTGCTTCCGCTGCCTCTTGTTCTTCGAGGTAACGTTTAAAGTTGACCGGAATCATCGTCTCGACCTTCTCATCACGTTCGATTTGAATCAAGTTGATGATTGGAACACCTTTCGACGTCCGGCTCATCTCCGGCACTTCATAGCCGCGAATCCGGTAGACTTTTCCGCGGTTCGTAAAGAACAGAATCGTATCATGCGTCGAACATGACAAGAGACGTGTTACATAATCCGCGTCATTTGTACCGATTCCTTGGACACCACGTCCACCACGTCGTTGAGCACGGTACGAATCCGTCGTAAGACGTTTAATGTAGCCGCTGCTTGTCAACGTAATGATGATATCTTTTTCCGGAATCAAATCTTCATCTTCAAATTCGATGTGGTCCATCCGAATTTCGGTCCGGCGCTGGTCATTGAAGCGTTCTTTCACCTCTTCAAGTTCTGTCCGGATCAATTCGAGCAAGACTTCATCACTTTCAAGGATTCGTTTGAGTTCTGTAATCAATGCCATGATCTCATCGTACTCGGCATCGATTTTCTCACGTTCGAGACCAGTCAGACGCTGTAGACGCATATCAAGAATTGCTTGTGATTGTTTCTCGGACAATTCAAACCGTTCCATCAACTGTTCACGGGCAGCATCTGCTGTGCGGTTGGCACGGATGATCTTAATGACTTCATCGAGGTGATCAAGCGCAATCCGCAGGCCTGCAAGAAGATGTTCCCGTGCTTCTGCTTTCTCGAGATCAAACTGTGTCCGGCGACGGACGATTTCTTTTTGGTGCTCGAGATAGTGGTACAACATTTCCTTCAGCGTCAGGGTACGCGGACGTCCACTGACGATGGCAAGCATGTTGACACCGAACGTCGTCTGCATCGATGTCTGTTTGTAGAGATTGTTCAGGATGACACTCGCATTCGCATCACGACGGATCTCCATCACGACACGCATACCACGGCGATCAGACTCATCACGCAAATCGGTGATACCTTCGATTTTTTTCTCACGGACAAGATCGGCAATTTTTTCAACGAGACGGGCTTTGTTGACCTGGTACGGCAACTCCGTCACGATGATCCGTTCGCGATCTTTTTTTGTCTGTTCGATTTCGGCTTTCGCCCGGACGATGATTGATCCACGACCGGTTTCATAAGCGCGGCGAATTCCGCTGCGGCCCAAGATTTCTCCAGCTGTCGGGAAGTCAGGTCCTGGAATATGCTGCATCAGTTCAGAAATCGTGATGTCCGGATTATGCGATAACGCAAGGACTCCATCGATGACTTCACCGAGCTGGTGCGGTGGGATATTCGTTGCCATCCCGACTGCAATCCCGCTCGAACCGTTGACAAGCAAGTTCGGGAAGCGGGACGGTAACACTTCCGGTTCCCGTTCTGATCCATCGTAGTTATCTTTAAAATTAACAGTGTTTTTATTGATATCACGTACAATTTCCATTGCGATTTTTGACATACGGGCTTCCGTATATCGCATGGCTGCAGCGGAGTCGCCGTCGACCGAACCGAAGTTTCCGTGACCGTCGACGAGCTCATACCGGTAGCTGAAGTCCTGTGCCATACGAACCATCGTGTCGTAAACAGCAGAATCACCGTGCGGGTGATACTTACCGATAACTTCACCGACGATACGGGCAGACTTCTTGTGCGGTTTATCCGCGCGGATCCCGAGGTCATTCATCGCATATAAAATACGACGATGACCCGGTTTTAAACCGTCACGGACATCCGGTAAAGCACGTGCGACGATAACGCTCATCGCATAATCCATGAAGGATGTACGCATTTCTTGACTGATGTTGATATCTTTAATGATTCCTTGTTGATCGGACATTCGTATGGCCACCCTCTCTATTCAACGTTAAATATCCAAGTTCTTCACATAGTGGGCGTGCGACTGGATAAAGTCACGACGTGGTTCTACCTGGTCTCCCATCAAAATGTCAAAGACCTCATCTGCTTCGATCGCGTCCTGTAATTCGACACGCAGCATTTGACGACCACTCGGATCCATCGTGGTTTCCCACAGTTGCTCCGGATCCATCTCACCGAGACCTTTATAACGCTGAATGTCGTATCGTGCGTTTTCCGGAAGTGCTGCCAGTGCTTCGTTCAACTCACGCTCGTTGTGGACGTACGTGATGTTTTTTCCTTGCTTGATTCCGTAAAGCGGCGGCTGGGCAATATAGACGTAACCGTGCTCGACCAGCGGACGCATGTAACGATAGAAGAATGTCAATAACAGTGTCCGGATGTGGGCACCATCGACGTCGGCATCGGTCATGATGATGACTTTATGATACCGGGCTTTCTCGATGTTGAATTCAGAACCGATACTCGTTCCGAGCGCCGTAATGATCGTCCGGATTTCGTTACTGCCGAGAATCTTATCAAGACGTGCTTTTTCGACGTTCAAAATCTTACCTCGAATCGGTAAAATCGCTTGGAAATGACGATCACGTCCAGATTTCGCTGAACCACCCGCCGAGTCACCCTCAACGATGTAGATTTCAGAAATCGTCGCATCACGTGATGAACAGTCGGCAAGTTTTCCTGGAAGTGAACTGACTTCAAGGACGCCTTTACGACGTGTTAATTCACGGGCACGTTTCGCAGCCATCCGGGCACGAGACGCCATCATTCCTTTTTCGACGATGGCACGGGCACTTGTCGGATTCTCCATCATGAACTGTTCAAACGCAGACGAGAACAACGTATCCGTTGCCGTCCGTGCATCCGAGTTGCCGAGTTTCGTTTTCGTCTGTCCTTCGAACTGTGGATTCGGGTGTTTGATCGAGACGATCGCTGTCATCCCTTCACGTACATCTTCACCGGACAACGTACCGTCGGCTTCTTTCATCAGACCGAATTTTTTCGCGTAGTCATTGATGACACGTGTCAAAGCCGTCTTAAAACCGGTTTCGTGTGTTCCGCCCTCATGGGTCGGGATATTGTTCGTGAACGAATAGATGTTGGCTGCAAAACCATCGTTATATTGCAACGCGACTTCGACTTCAATCCCGTCGCGGTTCCCGTGTACATAAACGGGTTCTTCATGGACGACTTCTTTCGAACGGTTTAAATGCTCGACGTAAGACTTAATTCCGCCTTCGTAATGGAAGCTGCGCGTAATCGGTTCATCCGCACGATCATCCGTAATTTCGATCGTCAGTCCCTTATTTAAAAATGCGAGCTCACGAAGACGTGTCGCCAGCAGATCATAATCGTATTCAAGAGTTTCCTGGAAGATTTCATCATCCGGGAAGAAACGGATCATCGTCCCGGTTTCTTCTGACGTGCCGATAATTTCTAAATCGGCAGCAGGTACACCGCGGTGATACGCTTGGTAATACAACTTTTCATTCCGTTTGACGAATACTTCAAGTTTCGTCGACAGGGCGTTAACGACAGATGCCCCGACTCCGTGAAGTCCACCGGATACTTTGTATCCGCCGCCGCCGAATTTACCGCCGGCATGAAGTACGGTCAAGATGACCTCAACTGCTGGACGTCCCATCTTCTCTTGGATATCGACCGGGATTCCCCGTCCGTTATCTTCGACCAGAATCGAGTTACCCGGTTCAATCGTGACTTTGATCGTATCGCAATATCCTGCAAGTGCTTCATCGATCGAGTTATCGACGATTTCCCACACCAAATGGTGAAGCCCCTTCGATGCAGTCGATCCGATATACATACCCGGACGTTTCCGAACGGCTTCTAGACCTTCAAGCACCTGAATTTGATCGGCACCGTACCCTTGTTCTAATTCCATATCTTCATGATTACTCATCGGTTTTCTCACCTACTATTTCTTTGTATGATGTCTCTTCCAAAATGACGGCCCCCTGTTTCACGTGGAACAACTTCGCCTGTTTGATCGTTTCATGTGCGATTCCATCGACACTCGTTGTCGTCAGAATGGTCTGCACCTTTTGTTGCATCGTATCGAGCAAATGGGTTTGACGATGATCATCGAGCTCGGATAAGACATCGTCTAGAAGTAGCAATGGATATTCCCCCACTTCTTCATGAATCAATTCAATCTCTGCTAATTTCAAAGAGAGTGCTGCCGTTCGTTGCTGTCCTTGTGAACCATAAGTCTGGACATTCCGACCGTTGACTTCCATTTCGAAGTCATCCCGGTGCGGACCGAACAACGTCACACCTCTTCGGATTTCGTTTGTCTTCATTTTACCAAACTTCTGCATGTAAGAAGCAGTCATTCCTTCAACATCGAGCAAATCATTGCTGAATGTATCCGAACGGTAAATAAGGACGAGCTGTTCCTGTCCGCGACTGATTCCTTCATGAATCGGACGTGCCCACTTTTCGAGCTGGGCAATGAAGTGATGACGGCGCTGAACGATTTTAACGGCAAGCGTAATCATCTGCTCCGTCAAGACATCGAGGAACGTCTCGTCCCCACCTTTCATCGATAACTGCTTAAGCAATGCATTCCGTTGTTTGAGGACTTTTAAATACTGACTTAATTCATGTAGATAGACCGGGCTGACCTGACCAATTTCCATATCCAAAAAACGACGTCTGATTTGAGGACTGCCTTTGACGATGTGTAAGTCTTCCGGTGCAAACAGCACGATATTCAACGCACCAACATAATCACTGAGCCGGCGCTGTTCGAGATGATTTAGCTTCGCTTTTTTACCACGGCTTGAAATCGCGATTTCCTGCGAATGTGATCCTCTTCTCTTGTGAATCCGTCCTTCGACACGGGCTGTCTCGGCATCCCACTGGATCAATTCTTTGTCATGCGTCGTCCGGTGGGACTTTGCAAGAGCCAGAACGTAGATGGCTTCAAGGAGGTTTGTCTTCCCTTGTGCATTCTCTCCAATCAGCACATTCGTCTTTTCGGAAAAAGATAATTCCAACGACTCATAGTTGCGGTAGTGACTGAGTCGGACCGAATCTAGTCGCACGTTAGTTTCCCTCGTTCTTAATGATGAACTGACCGTAATCTTCTACGTCAATCACATCTCCATCCCGTAATTTACGACCGCGCCGCTGATCGACTTCACCGTTGACAAGAATGGGTACCTCGGCGAGGAACGGTTTAGCTTGTCCACCGCTCGAGATGATATCAGAAAGTTTCAGGAACTGACCTAATGTGACATATTCTGTTGAAATCTTGATTTGATTCATGGTTTGACTCCTCCTACCTACATATTATAAATGACGTACTCTTTATTGTACTAAAAAACTTATGATTTGGCAAAATGAACGAACGTATATGCGGATTTCAAAAAAAGCCCAAGGAACATAAACGGTTCCTTGGGTATAAATTATGCTGTCCGGACTGGCAGGATCAGCTGTAAGACGTTGTCTTGGTCAACCGGATGCAGAATGAACGGGCGGATCGAACCGGTGAACTGGATTTCGATATCCGTCGCATCGAGTGCCTTTAACGCGTCCATCATGTATTTCGAGTTGAACGAGATTTTTAACTCTTCTCCTTCAAGCGATAAGATGCTGACTTGTTCCGACACTTTACCGACTTCCGGTGAGTGGGAAGAAATCTCGACTGCCGTCGTTCCTTCTGCTGCAAACTTGATGACGTTGTTACGGTCTTCGCGAGCAAGCAGTGACGCACGGTCGATTGCTTGAAGTAATTCCTTCGCATTCATGCGGACTGCCGTGCGGTACTCTTCCGGAATCAAACGCGATGTGTCCGGGTAGTTGCCGTCAAGCAGACGCGAGAAGAATAAGACATGTTTCATCTTAAACAGGATCTGTTGATTCGTAATCGTGATGTCGACGTGACCATCACTAAGTAATTTGGATAATTCGTTTAAGCTTTTTCCTGGGACGATGACGTTTTGGAACGAAATCTCGTTATCCGTTTCAAACTGTGCCCGTCGTAAGGCCAGTCGGTGACTGTCCGTCGAGACGCATGTCAGGATGTCTTTATCCGCCGAGAAGTTAACACCCGTCAATACAGGACGTGTTTCCTGTACAGCAACGGCAAAACTCGTTTGACGGATCATTGACCGTAACAGATCAGCCGGTAAACGGAACTGCTGTCCGCCGTCGACTTGCGGTAAGCGTGGGAATTCATCCGGATCAAGTCCATTCAGGTGGAACTCTGCCGTACCCGATTGGATCCGTGTCATGAAGTTTGGTGATACTTCAAGGATGACTTCATCTGTGGGTAACTTTTTCACGATATCGCCGAAGAAGCGGGCGTTTAAGACCACACTGCCTGCACGATGGACTGTCACGTAGGATGTTCCGTTCTCTTCCGCGTAGATCGTCCGTTCAATCGAGATTTCCGTATCGCTTCCTGTCAGCGTCATACCGTCACCATGGGCTTCGAGTTTGATTCCCGTTAAGATCGGAATCGTTGTCCGGGATGAAACAGCTTTTGCTACATCTTGAATTGCTTGGATTAAAGTATCCCGTTGAATTGTAATATGCATATTGTCGTTAAGCTCCTCTCAAAATGGGCGTTACATCATCATAACATAATAATATATTTTTTTAATAATAGTATTAGGGGCTGTGGATAGTGTGGATAAGTCGGTGGATAACTTGGTATAGAGCCAAAACGCGTGTGGATAACTTGTGGATAACTAGGCTGTTTTATCCACAGCTTATCCACAGGTTTTACGAATGTTTCAATTCATGCTTGATTTGTTCGATGACTTTTCCCGTTTCTCCATCCGATTTGACGAGCGTACTGATTTTTTCATGTGCATGAATGACGGTCGTGTGATCACGTCCCCCAAACTCCTCACCAATCTTCGGTAACGAGCTTTCTGTCATCTCCCGCGACAGGTACATGGCAATCTGACGGGGAAAAGCAATTGATTTCGTCCGTTTTTTAGCTTTTAAATCGTCAAACGGCAGATTAAAGTGTTTACTGACCGATTCCTGGATATCCCGAATCGTGACTTTCCGCGGTTCACTTGCAGGCATGATGTTATGCAGGGCTTCAGCAGCGACATTCGGATCAATCGTCCGTCCAACCAGGTTAGCGTAAGCAATGACGCGGGTTAACGCGCCTTCAAGTTCCCGGATGTTCGTATCAATCTGGCTTGCAATATAAAGCATGACTTCATTGGAAACGTCCAGTTGTTCGGCATTCGCTTTTTTCCGAAGAATCGCAATCCGGGTTTCGAGATCCGGTGGCGTGATGTCTGTAATCAAGCCCCACTCGAAACGAGAACGCAAGCGATCTTCAAGCGTCGGAATTTCTTTTGGTGGACGGTCACTGGAGATAATGATTTGTTTTTGATCGTTATGCAGGGCATTAAACGTGTGGAAAAACTCTTCCTGCGTTTGTTCTTTTCCGGCAAGGAATTGAATATCATCTATTAATAGAACATCGATGTTGCGGTATTTATTCCGGAACTGAACCGTTTTGTTATCCCGAATCGAATTGATGAAGTCATTCGTGAACTGTTCAGAGGAAACATACGCGATTTTCGTTCCAAGCTTTTGATCCTGGACATACTGCCCAATCGCATGCATCAAGTGTGTTTTCCCCAGGCCGACGCCGCCGTAGATAAAAAGCGGATTGTAGGCTTTGGCGGGTGCTTCTGCTACTGCTAAAGAAGCGGCATGAGCAAAACGATTCCCCGATCCGATGACAAACGTATCGAATGTATACTTTTCGTTTAACTGTCCGAGTTCGCTCATCACCAGCTCATCGGACGATTTAGGCGTCTTTTGCGCTTTTGTCTTCGCAGGAGCAACTTCCATCACTTCTACTTCCTCATTTTGACGATCGAGCATATGTTTTGCTTGACCTTCCTCAATGAACTGAATATCCAGCCGGCTTCCCGTGACTTCTTCGACGGTATCTTCTAATAGAGATAAGTACTGACGTTCCAACCACGTGACAGTAAATGCTGCGGGCGCCGAGACGATCAAGGTCGTGCCGTTGAGCGTGACACCCTCAGTCGACTTCAGCCACATGTCGTAACTCGCTTTTGGGGTACGTTGTTCTTCCTCGATTACAGATAATACATTGTGCCAAAGTTCGGCAGCGTTTTTCATAAATACCCCCCTTTTTCTATCATGATATAAAAAACTATACACAGGTTTATGCACAGGACAAAGTTAATGAAGGAACACGACTTATCCCCAGAACATAAAAACTGTGGATAACGTTATCCACAGGGGTTGAATTCTGTGTATAAAGTTATCCACAGGTTGTGTATAACTTGAAGAATCAATTTGTCTTGCGTTATTGTTATGCACAATTAGTGTATCAAATGAAATGAGGTCTGGCAATGGTTAGAACGATTTATCCACAAGTAAATCCACATATGCACAGGCAGTTACCCACAGGCTGTGGACAGTGTGGATAAACTGTGGATAAGATGTGTATAACTTTGCGAAAGAGGAAGCGTTCAAAAATAGTTATGCACAAAATGAAAAAAAGCAGCGTCAAAAATTATAAAAACAAACCTTGACGTTAATTTTAAAAAATACTATTGTAGACAAAGTGATGAGTTATCCACGGAAAGTGTGGATAGTGTGGATAAGTCTGTGGATAGTTTGAAAAAGGGATTGTTTGATTCGTTTTCCATTCCATCCGATCGATCAATCGTATCGTATGATATGAAACCGACTGGGGAATCCTATTTTCACGAATTCCGTTATGTGTTACTGAAAATGCTTGTGATAATTCTTATGAACTTTCATTGACAAGGTCACTTTTGCTTTATATAATGTACAAGACTGCCTTAAAGTAGAAAACGATGATTTTTATAGAGTAATTTTTAAAGGAGGTGCAGACTAATGAAACCAACTTTCAACCCAAACAACCGTAAGCGCAAAAAAGTTCACGGATTCCGTGCGCGCATGGCAACGAAGAGTGGCCGCCGGATCTTGGCTGCTCGCCGTCTTAAAGGCCGCAAAGCCTTGACTGTATAATCGAGCAATGAGGAGATCACTTCTGGCGCTGCCTGAGGTGATCTTTTTTTTGTAGTTTTGAAGGATGTTCGTGCTTTTGTCACAAGACCACTCTCGCAGAGCAGGTTTATTCTATGATATGATGAAAGACGACGAATTTCGTGATGACAGGATGGAGTGTGATCAAGGTGAAGAAGGAATACCGCGTCAAGAAAGACAAAGAGTTCCAAGCGGTGTTTACTCGAGGAGCCTCTGTCGCAAATCGACAATTTGTCGTATATGCACTAAAGAAAGAGCAGCAAACTCACTTTCGGATTGGTTTATCGGTGAGTAAGAAAATCGGGAATGCCGTGGTTCGCAACCAAGTCAAACGTTATGTCCGTGAAGCGTGTCAGCTTCATGAAGCCTCGCTTGCCCCGAATTATGATTTTGTGATCATCGCACGCAATCCGGCTGCGAAGATGACTGCTCAAGAAGTTGCTGACAGTTTACGCCATGTCTTTAAACGATCCGGTGTCTGGAAGCGACAGGTAAAATAAACGTGTAGTATATCCTGTTGATTTGTAGCGGCCACTCGCCTGCTTCTATATATAGATAGAACTTCGAGGACCGACCACGTGTAAACATTACTAGGAGGAATTATGAACAAAAGAACTAAGATTTGGCTGACTCTCGGATTGATGTCCGTACTCGCGGTCGTTCTATCCGGTTGTACACCTGGAACATATGGAACAGGTGAACCGATTACTGGTGACACAGAAGGTTTCTGGAAACATTATTTTGTTTGGCCGATGGCTTGGCTCATTCGTGAGATCTCGCATTTCTTTAATGGAGATTACGGAATCGGAATCATCGTTACGACGTTGCTTGTTCGTCTCGTCATCTTGCCGTTGATGATCAAACAGACGAAGAGCATGGGTGGAATGCAGGTCATTCAACCGGAAATGGTCAAGTTACGTGAAAAATACAGTTCGAAGGATCAGGAAACACAGCAAAAACTGCAACAGGAAATGATGAAGCTGTACCAAGAGCACAATGTCAATCCGCTTGCCGGCTGTTTACCGATCTTGATTCAAATGCCGATTTTGATTGCCTTCTATAACGCAATCATTTATACACCGGCGATTTTCCAACATACGTTCCTCTGGTTCGATCTTGGAAAACCGGATCCGTACTTCATCTTACCGATCCTGTCTGCTATCTTTACGTATCTGCAGCAGAAACTCTCGATGGCGGGACAAGATGACAATCCACAGATGAAAATCATGTTATACGTCTTCCCGATCATGATCTTCGTCATGGGTGTGACGTTACCATCTGCCCTGTCACTGTACTGGGTCGTCGGTTACATCTTCTCGATCATCGTGACGATTGCCATCATGAAGCCAATGCGTGAGAAAATCAAAGCGCAGACGGAAGCAACGATTGCTTCAAAACGTGAACAGGAAGCAGCAAACGCAACTCCTGCTCCGAAAAAACCGAAAAAGAAACGTTAACAATAAGTGAGAGCGATACTCCGTTTTACAGAGTGTCGCTCTTTTTCTTTTGCGCTATTTCGTGTATAGTTGTCACGTTATACCCATTTATATATTCCTGAACATTCACTATAGAAAAGATTGTAAGAAAAGATTGCAGAAAACGAGGTGTGAATAACTGATGATGGAATTTGATACGATAGCCGCCATTTCAACACCGATGGGTGAAGGCGCAATCGCAATTGTCCGTTTATCCGGTCCAAAAGCAGTCGAAACGGCCGATCGGGTCTACCGCGGCGCCAATCGGTTGACTGACGTCCCGACACATACGATTCATTACGGCAAGCTGGTCGAACAGACGACAAAACAGGTTGTCGATGAAGTCATGGTCAGTGTCATGCGGGCACCAAAAACGTTTACGCGGGAAGATGTCGTCGAACTGAATTGTCACGGCGGAATCGTTGCCGTCAATCGGGTGCTCGAACTGATTCTCGAACAGCCGGACGTTCGTCTCGCAGAACCGGGTGAATTCACGAAACGGGCCTTTTTGAACGGTCGGATTGACTTGTCACAAGCAGAAGCCGTCATGGACTTGATTCGTGCGAAAACAGACCGGGCGATGACGGTCGCAGTCGGTCAAATCGAAGGACGGTTATCAAAACTGGTCCAGGATTTACGCGAACAATTGTTGCAGACGATTGCTTCGATTGAAGTCAACATCGATTATCCGGAATACGATGCGGAAGAAATGACGCAACAAATCGTCCAGAAAGATGCAGGCGAAGTCCGCCGGATCCTAACGGAACTTCTGGCGACGGCACGACAAGGGAAAATCCTCCGGGAAGGCTTGTCGACTGCCATTATCGGACGTCCGAACGTCGGAAAATCGTCTTTGCTCAACACATTGGTGCAAGAAGCAAAAGCAATCGTCACGGATATCGCCGGGACGACGCGGGATACGATCGAAGAATACGTCAATGTCCGCGGTGTGCCGCTGAAATTGATTGATACGGCCGGCATCCGGGAGACGGAAGATATCGTTGAACGGATGGGTGTTGAGAAATCGCGGCAAGCCTTAAACTCCGCCGATTTGATTTTACTCGTCTTAAACGGAAATGATGCATTGACGGAAGAAGACGTCCTGTTATTTGAAGCGATCCGGGGCATGAATGCAATCATCATCGTCAATAAAAGTGACTTAACACAAGCAATCGATCTGACGCGTGTCAATGAGCTTGCGGACGGACGTCCCGTCGTGACAACCTCCCTGCTCGAAGAAGCGGGCGTCACGGATCTTGAAGCTGCGATTGCATCCCTCTTCTTTGAACAAGGGGTTGAAGGGCAAGATATGACATACGTCTCGAATGCCCGTCATATTCAATTGATCAAACAGGCAAGTCAAATGATTGAAGATGCACTCGGAGCGGCGGAAGCGTCGATGCCGATCGATATGGTCCAAATCGATTTACGCCGGGCGTGGGATACACTCGGTGAAATCAACGGGGACACAGCGCAGGACAGTTTACTCGATAAATTATTCTCACAATTTTGTTTAGGGAAATAAATGTTGTCAGGTTGTTGATTTTTAAAAGGAGGAACCACAGTTATGGCTTATCAAGCAGGCGAATTCGATGTTATCGTCATCGGAGCCGGTCATGCAGGGATTGAAGCATCTCTTGCAGCCGCCCGTATGGGTTCAAAAACCGTCATGTTGACGATGAATCCGGACATGGTCGGATTCATGTATTGTAATCCGTCCATCGGCGGACCGGCAAAAGGAATCGTCGTCCGCGAAATCGATGCCCTTGGCGGAGAAATGGCACGGGCGATTGACGCGACGTATATTCAAATGAAAATGCTCAACACATCAAAAGGTCCGGCTGTTCGTGCACTTCGGGCACAGGCGGATAAATTCGAATACCAAAACCGGATGAAAAAAGCACTTGAAGATGAACCGAATCTGTTGTTACGTCAAGCACTCGTCGAGCGGTTAATCATCGAAGACGATACATGTGTCGGCGTCGTCACGAATACAGGAGCCGAGTACCGGGCAAAAGCGGTCATCATCACGACCGGAACTTTCATGCGCGGGAAAATCATCATCGGTGAATTGTCGTATGAGAGCGGTCCGAATAACCAGATGCCGTCAGTCAACTTGTCTAAACACCTGGAAGAACTCGGTTTCGAGCTCGCCCGTTTCAAAACCGGTACACCACCCCGGATCGACGGGAAAACGATTGATTATTCAAAAACGGAAATTCAACCGGGTGATGCTGTCGCATTGCCGTTCAGTCATGAAACAACACAGATGATTACGGAACAGATTCCGTGCTGGTTGACGTATACGACTGAATATACGCACCAATTGATCGACGCGAATCTCCATCGCTCTCCGATGTTCTCCGGAATGATTAAAGGAACGGGTCCGCGTTATTGCCCGTCGATCGAAGATAAGGTCGTCCGCTTCAGTGATAAACCGCGTCACCAGATTTTCCTTGAGCCGGAAGGCCGCGACACGGAAGAAGTCTACGTCCAAGGACTGTCAACGAGTCTGCCGGAAGACGTTCAACACGATATTTTACGGTCGATTCCAGGACTTGAAAAATCAGAAATGATGCGTCCCGGTTATGCGATTGAATACGATGCCGTCGTTCCGACACAGCTCTGGCCGACACTGGAAACAAAACGGATCGCCGGACTGTTCACAGCCGGACAAATCAACGGTACAAGCGGCTACGAAGAAGCAGCCGGACAAGGCATCATGGCCGGAATTAACGCGGCCCTGAAAGTCCAGGAACGAGATCCGCTCATTCTGTCCCGTTCACAAGGGTATATAGGTGTCATGATCGATGATCTCGTCACAAAAGGAACAAACGAACCGTACCGTTTGTTGACGTCACGTGCCGAATACCGGTTATTGTTGCGTCATGACAATGCCGATTTGCGTTTATCGGATATCGGATACGATCTCGGATTGATCAACGAGACACGCCATGCGAAACTGGCTGAGAAAAAAGAAGACATCCAACGGGAAATGAAACGACTCGAAAAAGTCGTCATTAAAGCAACGAGTGAAGTTAACGAGCGCTTGACGGAAATCGGTGTTTCGCCGTTGAAAGAGGCACTACATGCCATCACGTTACTGAAACGTCCGGAAATCACCTATGCGATGATTGCCGACATGACACCGCCGCCGGTCGCTTTGTCTGCGGAAGCAGCGGAGCAGGTCGAAATCCAGGTCAAATATGCCGGTTACATCGACAAACAGCTTGATCAAGTCGAACGGATGATGCGAATGGAGAAAAAACGGATTCCGGAACGTCTCGATTACGATGTCATCAGTGGTCTCGCAATTGAAGCCAAACAAAAACTAAACCAAGTGCGTCCGCTTTCGATCGGACAAGCATCACGGATTTCAGGGGTCAATCCATCTGATATCTCGATTTTGCTTGTTTATATCGAGCAAGGCCAATACGCATTGACTGCGGAGTGAAGAGAATGAACCAACAGCAATTCGTAACCGCATTAGCGGAGCAAGGATTAGAAGTATCGGACCATCAATTGCAACAGTTCCGGAAGTATTATGAACTGCTTGTCGAATGGAACGAAAAAATGAACTTGACGGCCATCACGGATGAGGAAGGTGTTTACCTGAAACACTTTTATGATTCAATCACGGCAGCATTCTATTTTGATTTTACAAAAGTCGAAACTGTTTGTGATGTCGGTGCCGGCGCCGGTTTCCCGAGTCTTCCGATCAAAATCATGTTCCCGCATCTGAAAGTGACGATTATTGACTCACTCAACAAACGAATCGGGTTCCTGAACATGCTCGCAACAGAGCTTGGACTCGAAGGTGTCGCTTTCCACCACGGACGTGCCGAAGAATTCGGGAAAAATAAACAGTTCCGGGAACATTTTGATGTCGTGACGGCGCGTGCCGTTGCCCGGATGTCCGTTCTTGCGGAATACTGTTTACCGCTTGCCCGAGTCGGCGGCCAATTCGTCGCGTTAAAAGCAGCGAAGCTCGGTGAAGAACTCGAAGAAGGCGCGACAGCCTTGAAGGTGTTAGGTGGAAATTTGCGGGAAAGTTTCCAATTCCAATTGCCAGGTGAAGAAAGTGAGCGTAATATCGTAATTGTCGATAAAAAACGATTAACACCCGGGAAATATCCGCGTAAAGCGGGGACACCGGCAAAAGATCCACTGGGTTAAACACCGTTTCACGTGAAACGATGACTGATGAAGGCGAGGTACACCAACGTGAAGAATGCAATTGCCAAACTGCTCGGTAAGGGAGGACAACCCGTTTCCCTAGAGCTAGATCCACAAGATACTGTCCGTGAGTTGAAGTTAACGGAACTGGTCGCCAACCGGTTCCAGCCGCGGACCGTCTTTGACGGGGAACGGATTACCGAACTAGCGACCACGATTGAAGAACATGGTTTACTGCAACCGATTGTCGTCCGAAAACAAGGCGAAGGATATGAAATCATCGCCGGCGAACGCCGTTTTCGGGCAGTTCAATCGCTCGGATGGGAGACAATTCCCGCTATCATTAAAAAGATGACAGACGAGACGACGGCTGCCCTCGCACTCATCGAAAATCTACAACGTGAAGAACTGACACCAATCGAAGAAGCGGAAGCGTACGCGCGGTTGCTTGCGATGCAGGAAATCACACAGGAAGTGCTGGCACGCAGACTCGGACGGAGCCAGTCAACGATTGCGAACAAGCTTCGTTTGCTGCGGTTACCGGAAACGGTCCGGGAAGCCCTGAAACAACGGAAAATCACGGAACGCCATGCCCGGGCTCTCCTGCCGTTAAAAGCAGCTGATTTACAGCTTCAGGTTTTGGTTGAAATCATCGAACGCGAATGGAATGTCAAAGAGACGGAACAACGTGTCGAACGGTTATTGACCCCAAAAGTTCCGAAAAAGCGTCACAAAAGTTTTGCCCGGGATACACGGATCGCTTTAAATACGATCCGTGATTCTGTCGATATGATTGAACGGACCGGTTTGACGGTCGAAAAAGAAGAAGTTGATTGTGAAGAATATGTCGAGGTGCGGATCCGCATCGTGAAGGCACGTCCGTAAACTAGCGGTCGTGCCTTCCGCTACGTTTAGGAGAGATACGTATGAATGAAATACCGATTGGAGCCATCCGGCCGAACCCGGGGCAGCCACGCAAACAGTTCCACGAGAAGGCACTGACTGAACTGGCCAATTCCTTGACGCGGCACGGAATGATTCAACCGATTGTCGTCCGCCCGCGCGAGGGATTTTACGAAATCATTGCTGGGGAGCGTCGTTATCAGGCAGCAAAACAAGCGGGATTCAGTCGTGTTCCGGTCTTGATTATTGAAGCGAACGAAACCCGTGTCATGGAACTGGCACTGATTGAAAACATTCAGCGTGCGGATTTGAGTGCAATTGAAGAAGCCATGGCCTATGCCGAGATGTTAGAGGAATTTAACATCACACAGGCAGAGCTTGCGAACCGTGTCGGAAAAAGCCGTTCCCATATTACGAACAGTCTCCGTTTATTACAGTTACCGGTTGAGGTCCAACAAGCCGTCATGGAAGAACGGTTATCGATGGGTCATGCCCGGGCCTTGTTGGCGTTAAAAAATCCATTGAAAATCGAACGGATGGCGGAACGTGTTATGCGTGAAAATTGGAATGTCCGTCGTCTCGAACAAGAGTTACGTGAAAAAAAACAAGTCCGTCCAGCCGTCAAACAGTCGACGGAGCTGGATTTCATCGAAGAAACGTTACGGGAACGAATCGGAGCGACTGTCCGGATCAAAACCACAAAACAAGCCGGGAAACTCGAAATTGATTTTACGGACGAGGCCGATCTGAATCGGATTCTCGAACTGCTTTTACCGGAAGAAGAGTAACAGCAAAGGATCCATTCCAGTGTCAGACTTGGAATGGATCCTTTTTTGACAGGTGCAGGATAAAAGAAAGGAAAAAAGTTGCCCTTAAATCGAGCGTGGTGTGAAGGAGATGGTCGTACGTGTCGTTTCAGCCGTAAGCTTCGTATCGAGCAAGGCAAAACTGTCGGCGACGAGTTCCGCCAACTCATAAACGAGGTGGAGCCGTGTATTTTGAAGAATCATCATTTCCATGAAGCCGCTGACGTTCACGACCGCTTTAATATTAAAGTCACCGACAGCCGGTAATTCTTTTTGGACACCGGCACCAGGAGCAAGCGGACCTTCGGAGAAGAAGACATGACCGACACTGGACAGACGGCCGAGACAGGCGTCAATGGCGATGACAAGCGGACGGTAATGTGTCGTTTGAATCGAATGAATCGTTTCCGCTAGATTCAAGGCATGAACTGGTTTGGCTAATGTCCCGTAGACATGCATGTTCGAAGGACGGTTTTTTTCTAAAAAGGTCCCGACAAGCGGTCCAAGTGAGTCGCCGGTCGACCTGTCGGAACCGATACAGACAAGAACGACAGGACGATTTTCTTTCATGGCACTGACTTGTTCATGCAACTGTTCAGCCAGCCGTTCCTTGGCGAATGGTTCCGTATATTCTAAAAAGAAAGAATAGGGCTTTTTTTCGTGAGAATGAAAACGGAAATTCATCTGGATCATCCTTTCTTCTCCTGGTGTCAGCATCCTGGTGTCATGGTGAGAGTGAAGGCATTCTGTAATGATTTTCCTTTCCCGGTTTTTGTGAAAATCTAACGTCGAAATTGGTTCTTTGGTTGAAAGTCATTTAAAATCACGTATACTGTCGTAATAGAGAGAAGTCGAAAGGATGGAGAGAATGGCTACCAATAAAGACGTACAGGATTCAGTCGCTCAAGTGGATCGGATTTTTGCACAAGTCATGGACGCAGACATGTGGATCCGCTTTGGGCTCAAGCTATTAATCGCCCTGATTATCATCGCCGGTTTTTATATACTGATGCGTATTTTAACAGGCGCGGTTTCACGACTATTTACGATTCGAAAGATTAATGAACACGATTCCCTGGCGCAACGCCAAAATGAAACGTTGCTGAAATTACTTCAAAATGCGATCCGTTACGTTCTTGGTATCGTCATGCTTCTGACGGTCCTCAGTCAGTTCGGGATCAACATCACGGGATTGGTCGCCAGTGCCGGTATCGCTGGTCTTGCCATCTCGTTTGGGGCAAAGAACCTGGTTCAGGATATCATTACCGGGGCCTTCATCATCTTTGAGCGTCAGTTCAAAGTCGGTGACTTCGTCCGTGTTGGTTTGATTGAGGGTGTCGTCACGGAACTCGGAATCCGGACGACGAAGTTAAAAGGATTGAATGGAGAAATCCATATCATTCCGAACGGACAAATCCTGCAGGTGACGAACTTCTCCGTCGACAACAGTTTTGCGTTGGTCGATGTGCAAGTTTCGTACGAAGAAGATTTGGAACGGGTCGAACAGGTCTTGCATCAAATCGCGAATGCGACGACTGAAAAATATACAGATATGTTTATCGAGCCGATTCAAATGCTTGGCGTTCAGACACTTGGACCTTCGGAAGTCGTCTATCGTCTGATGGCGGAAGTGCCGCCGATGCAACATTTCCAGGCCGGACGATTGATCCGGAAAGAACTCAAGCAAGGACTCGAACTGGAAGGAATTAAGATTCCGTATCCACGGATGGTCATGATGAATACAGAACAAGGGAATGGTGGTCAAGCCGATGGTGCCAAAAACGTACAATCTTCATGATTATGTCGAAATGAAAAAACAACATCCTTGCGGAACGAACCGTTGGCAAATTATCCGTGTCGGGATGGATATCCGGATTAAATGTCAAGGATGTGGCGCCAGTATCTTGATGCCGCGTCGTGACTTCGATAAGCGTTTGAAAAAAGTTTTACCTGAGTGAATATAGACAAATCCCTGGCGACCGTTACCGGTTGCCGGGGATTTTTTACTAAAAATAAAACGATTGCGTTGAATTACGGCCAAACCTGCGTGAAACAATCTTGTCTGTAAAAAAAGAAGACGCATCTCCTTGCTTAAAAAAATTGAACTATCTATAATTGTGAAAGATGTGCTGACGTGGTGTAATCATTCTACCCACTGCGGCCGCTAGCACGGATTTCCTAGGAAATACCGAAAAGGAGGAATTCCAAGTGGGATTAACAGCCGGAATCGTTGGCTTACCAAACGTAGGAAAATCAACACTTTTTAACGCAATTACACAAGCAGGTGTCGAGGCGGCGAACTATCCGTTCGCAACGATCGACCCAAACGTCGGTGTCGTCGAGGTGCCGGATGCGCGTCTTCGTAAATTGACGGAACTCGTCAATCCGAAGAAAACAATCCCGACGGCATTCGAATTCACGGATATCGCCGGAATCGTCAAAGGAGCTTCAAAAGGAGAAGGGCTCGGAAATAAATTCTTGGCCAACATCCGTGAAGTGGATGCGATTTGTCAGGTCGTCCGTTGTTTCATCGATGAGAACATCACACACGTTTCAGGAAAAGTCTCACCAATCGATGATATCGAAACAATCAACCTTGAATTGATTCTTGCGGATCTCGAATTGGTTGAAAAACGAATCCAACGTGTTCAAAAACAAGTCAAGTCACGCGATAAAAATGCAGCGGGTGAACTCGAAGCACTTGAAATCGTTTTGGCATTACTGGAAGACGAAAAGCCGGCACGTCTTGCCGAGTTAACGGAAGATCAGGCAGCAATCGTCAAGCATTTCCAATTGTTGACGATGAAACCGATGCTGTATGTCGCAAACGTCGGCGAAGATGAAGTCGCAGACGCAGACAGTAACGAAAACGTCCGTCTCGTTCGTGAATTCGCAGCAAAAGAAGGCGCGGAAGTCATCATTATCTGTGCCCGGATTGAAGAAGAGATTGCTGAACTCGAGCCGGAAGAACGCCAAGAGTTCCTCGTTGACCTCGGAATCGAAGAATCGGGTCTTGATCAGTTGATCCACGCAGCATACAACACGCTTGGTCTTGCGACGTACTTCACAGCAGGCGAAAAAGAAGTCCGTGCCTGGACGTTCAAAAAAGGTATGAAAGCGCCGCAATGTGCCGGTGTCATTCATTCGGACTTCGAACGCGGATTCATCCGGGCGGAAGTTGTCGCTTACGAGGATTTGGCAGCAGCCGGAAACATGGCAACTGTTAAAGAACAAGGGCGCTACCGTTCTGAAGGAAAAGAATATGTCTTCCAAGACGGCGATGTCGTCACATTCCGCTTCAACGTTTAAGCGAAGCGAACGAATGGTTATTGCATAAACCAAAATACTTTGATAGTATTAACAAATGTGAGTAATGAATTATTGCTCCTTGCTCGATGAATCGAGCCGCCAGTCCAAGAGGAGGTGACAGATATGCGTAAATACGAAGTACTTTACATCATCCGTCCGGAAGTTGATGAGGAAGCACGAAAAGCTCTAGTTGAGCGTTTCAACAAAGTCCTCACTGACAACGGTGGTACAGTTGAAAAAACAACTGAAATGGGTAAACGTCGTTTTGCTTACGAAATCAATGATATGCGTGAAGGTTTCTACGTTCTTCTTAACGTGACTGCTGAACCAGCAGCTACTAAAGAACTTGACCGTCTCATGAAGATCAGTGACGATATCGTTCGCTTAATGATCACAAAAGACGAGAAATAAGCTGAAACAGGAGAGTGATTCTGATGATTAACCGCGTCGTTTTAGTCGGTCGGTTAACTCGTGACCCTGAAATGCGTTATACGCAGAGCGGGATTGCGGTAACGCGATTCACACTCGCTTGTGACCGTCCGTTTACAGGACAAGATGGGAAGCGAGAAGCTGACTTCATCGATTGCGTCGTATGGCGCAAGCAAGCAGAGAACGTTGCTCAGTATTTGAAAAAAGGGAGCCTTGCAGGAGTTGAGGGTCGCCTTCAGATTAGTAGCTATGACGATAAAGATGGTCAACGTCGTTATCGTGCAGAAGTCGTCGCGGATAGTGTTCGATTCCTTGAATCACGCAATGCAAGCCGTTCTTCCGATAGTGATAGCTACTCTTCGAATTCAAATACAGGTGGAAACGGAAATGCTGCAGGATGGGGTTCACAGCAACAGCAGAACAACTCTTCCTCGCCAGCACCCGCTTCATCTTCATCGAATTCGGGCTTCGGCGCTGATCCGTTCAGCGGCGGCAGTTCGATCGATCTTTCAGACGACGATCTTCCATTCTAATGGAAACGTCGGACTGAAAAATTTACTCTAAAAAGGAGGTTAATCACATGGCACGTCGTCCAGGTGGAAAACGTCGTCGTAAAGTATGTTACTTCACGTCGAACCACATCACTCATATCGATTATAAAGACGTAGAACTTCTCAAACGTTTCATTTCGGAACGCGGTAAGATTCTTCCACGTCGTGTGACTGGTACTTCAGCGAAATACCAACGTCCACTTACAATCGCAATCAAACGTTCACGTCAAATGGCTTTAATTCCATACGTAGCTGACTGATTACGGTCCAGCGCTTTTCCTTTTCGAAGGAAAGGCGCTTTTTTTCGCTTCGCTTTCAACCGGTCCGCCTTTTCGGTTATAATATACAAGTTACCGAATTTTTCATACGAGTATATTTAGTATACAAGGAGGACGCGATGGGGTTAGGTCAGCAAGTATCACCTGAGCGAGAACAGCGCTTTTTTCGCTTCGTTCCGTATCTGTTAATCGTGGCTCTACTTTTTGTCATTGCCGTCGATCACCCAATCATCGCAGCGGTTGGAGCCGTCTTGACGACGGCACTGCTTGTCCTTCATCTGCTGGAGGAACGACGTGGTCGGAAGTCTTGGGAAAGCTACGTCGCCGGTATATCGATTCAAGTCGAAGACACCGGTCAAGATGCTTTGACGAACATGCCGATTGGAATTTTACTTTATGATGAAGAAGCACGTGTCACCTGGTTCAATGATCCGATGCGTGAAATTTTCGGAGATCTGGCCATGGGACACGTTTTGACGGATCTTGATCCTTTGTTCGTGGAAATGATTGGTGTCGATGAAGATCAAGCGACACTTGAAATCGGCGAATCGGTTTACCGTGTCTTTTCAAACAGCGAAAACCGGACCTTCTACTTGTTCGACATGACAGAAGAAGCCCAGGTCGAGCAGCAACTGGTCGATAATCAAACGGTGATCGGCGTCATCTATCTCGATAACTATGACGAGATGACACAAGGGATTGAAGATCAGCTTCGCAGCGAATTGAACAGCCGCGTCACCCAATTGTTGAATCACTGGGCCGCGGATCACGGCACGTATATCAAACGGACTGCTTCCGACCGTTACTTCATTGTGACGACGGAAGAGAACTTACGGATTTTGGAACGGTCGAAATTTACGATTCTCGATACCGTCCGGGAAGAAACGAGCCAACGCGGTGTCCAGTTGACGCTCTCGATCGGAATCGGATGCGGCAGTGATCCGATTCCGGCACTTGGTTTGATGGCTCAATCGAGTCTCGATCTGGCCTTAGGCCGCGGGGGCGATCAGGTCGTCATCAAACGGGACGGGAAAGTTCGTTTTTACGGCGGAAAAACCAATCCGACCGAAAAACGGACCCGTGTCCGGGCCCGTGTCATTGCCAATTCCTTGCGTGATTTAATGCAGGAATCAAGCCGTGTCCTTATCATGGGACACCGGAATCCGGATATGGATTCCCTCGGCTCCTCGATTGGAATTTTAAAATTAGCCGAGATGAACGATAAAGAAGCTCATATCGTTCTACCGGAAGCCGATATCGGACAAGGGATCCGGCGGATGATGAATGAAATCAGCCAGGAACCAAAACTCGAGACCCGTTTCATCAATGCATTCCAGGCCGATCAGTTGATTGATGATCAGGCACTTCTGATTATCGTCGACACTCATAAACCGTCGCTCGTCGTCGTCCCGGCATTGCTGGAGCGTTTTGAACGCCTGGTCGTCATCGACCATCACCGGCGGGGCGAAGACTTCATTGAAGAACCGGTTCTCGTGTATCTTGAACCGTATGCATCATCGACGTCAGAATTGGTGACGGAACTGATTGAATATCAGCCGACGAATCAGAAATTGGCGATGCTTGAAGCGACGGCATTACTTGCCGGAATCATCGTCGATACGAAAGGCTTTACGTTACGGACCGGTTCCCGGACGTTCGATGCGGCATCGTATTTACGTTCGCAGGGCGCCGATACGGTCCTCGTCCAAGAGTTCCTCAGTCAGGACCTCGAGACGTACGTCGAGCAGTCGCATATCCTCGAGCGGACAGAAGTCTACGCTGCCGGGATGGCGATTGCGACGGCCGAGCCCGGTGTCATTCATGATCAGGTCCTGATTGCCCAAACGGCAGATCAGCTGTTATCGCTCCAAGGCATCCGTGCCGCGTTCGTCATTGCGGAATTACAGGACGGCAGGACGGCGATCAGTGCCCGTTCACTCGGTGAAGTGAACGTTCAATTGATTATGGAGACACTTGGCGGCGGCGGTCATTTAACGAATGCAGCGACACAGATGACCGAATCGGTCCTGACCGTCGCAACCGAATTAAGAAAAGCGATTGACCACTATTTAGAAGATGAGACAAAAGGAGAGGAAACAGAATGAAAGTTATTTTCTTACAAGATGTAAAAGGCCAAGGTAAAACAGGAGACGTCAAGGACGTCGCTGACGCATACGCAAACAACGTATTGTTCAAAAAGAAATTGGCACGTCCGGCTACAACGGGAAACCTCAAGCAGCATGAAGCACATGAGCGTAAAGCGGCAGAAGAAGCGAAACAAGCATTACAAGATGCGCAAGCATTAAAAGAAAAGATTGAAAAAGAAACGATCATCGTTTCAACAAAAACAGGTGAAGGCGGTCGTGTCTTCGGTTCTGTCACAAGCAAACAGATTGCAGATGAGTTGAAACAGATGGGGTACAAGATCGATAAACGTAAAATCGAACTCGAGCACCCGATCAAGACACTCGGCGTCACGAAAGTACCACTGAAACTGCACAATGAAGTCACAGCAACGTTAAATGTCCAGGTTAAAGAAGCGTGAGTAGAAAAGGGGACCGGTGATGAGTGATGTAATGCAAAATACGCCCCCCCAGAGCATTGAGGCGGAACAAGCCGTCCTTGGGGCGATCATGATCGATGCGGATCGACTGATCAGTGCGTCCGAACGATTATTGCCACAAGATTTTTATCGTGCGGCCCATCAACGGATTTTCGAAACGATGCTTGTGTTGTCGGATCGCGGAGAAGCCATCGATCTCGTAACCGTTACGGCGGAACTGAGTACGCTTGGCATCCTCGAGGAAGTCGGCGGTTTGCCGTATCTCGGTGAACTGGCGGAAGGAGTTCCGACTGCCGCAAACATCAATTATTACGTCAATGTCGTCGATCAAAAGTCGACCTTGCGCCGATTGATCCGGACCGCCAATGAAATCGTCACGGATGGTTATGAACGGCAAAATGAGGTCGACGTCCTGCTGAATGAAGCGGAACGGAAGATTCTCGAAGTATCACAAGGAAAAGGCAGTGCCAGTTTCATTCCGATTTCGGATGTCCTGACGAGTGCCTATGCGACGATTGATAAATTGCACAAACAGAGCGGCGAGACGACCGGAATTCCAACCGGCTTCCGTGATCTCGACAAAGTGACGGCCGGCTTCCAGCGCAATGATTTAATCATCGTGGCCGCCCGTCCGTCTGTCGGGAAGACGGCGTTTGCCTTGAATATCTCGCAAAACGTCGCGACCCGTGCTGATGAGAATGTCGCCATCTTCAGCCTTGAGATGGGTGCGGAGCAGCTCGTCATGCGGATGCTCTGTGCAGAAGGCAATGTCGATGCCCAGCGTCTCCGGACCGGACAACTTGAAGACGAGGACTGGGGTAAGTTATCGCTTGCGATGAGCAGTCTGTCACAAGCCGGCATCTACATCGACGATACACCGGGTATCCGTGTCAACGACATCCGGGCGAAATGCCGCCGTCTGAAGCAGGAACATGGTCTCGGAATGATCATGATTGATTACCTGCAGCTGATTCAAGGAAACGGCCGTTCAAGCGATAACCGGCAACAGGAAGTCTCTGAGATTTCCCGGTCCTTGAAGTCGCTCGCCCGTGAACTTGAAGTCCCCGTCATTGCGTTATCGCAGCTGTCACGGGGAGTTGAGAGCCGGCAGGATAAACGGCCGATGATGTCCGATATCCGGGAATCCGGAGCAATCGAGCAGGATGCCGATATCGTCGCTTTCTTATACCGCGATGATTATTACAACAAAGAAACGGAAGATGCGAACACGATTGAGATCATTATCGCGAAACAGCGGAATGGTCCGACCGGTACCGTCAAACTCGCCTTTCGGAAAGAGTTCAACAAGTTCGTTGACCTCGAACCGAATAATTCGTATGCCCCGCCCGCCTAAACAGGTTCAAAACGCTTCTGTCTTCCGGGACAGAGGCGTTTTTTCAATCATTATGTTTGAATATCTTGAAGAGAAAGGAAAAAAATGAATTAAAAATGTCTTTTAAACGAACGAAAAAGAAATGTAACATTTAATTGTTCGGTATTTGGTTGACTTCTTTTTTTTTCCGCGTTACACTTAGTCGTGGTTTTGAATCGTACGTGGAGGTGGATGAGAATATGTCATCAGTAGTAGTAGTCGGAACACAATGGGGCGACGAAGGAAAAGGAAAGATTACCGATTTTCTTTCGAAAAAAGCCGATGTCGTTGCTCGTTATCAAGGTGGAGACAATGCCGGACATACAATCGTATTTAATAATGAGACGTATAAGTTACACCTGATTCCATCTGGAATTTTTTACTCGGACAAGAAATGTGTCATCGGGAACGGACTCGTCGTTAACCCGAAATCGCTCGTCAAGGAACTGAAGTATCTGCACGATCGTGGTGTTTCAACGGATAACTTACTGATTTCGAATCGTGCGCATGTCATCTTGCCGTACCATCAGTTGCAGGATCAGCTTGAAGAAGAAGCAAAAGGCGATGCGAAAGTCGGAACGACGCTCAAAGGAATCGGACCGTGCTACATGGATAAAGCAGCACGGATCGGAATCCGGATGGCTGATTTACTCGACAAAGAAACATTCGCTGAAAAATTAAAAATTGTCCTCGAACAGAAAAACCGGATGTTCACGAAGATGTATGATGCGGAAGCGATTGCGTTCGACGATATCTTCGAAGAATACTACGCGTACGGTCAAGAGTTCGCGAAGTATGTCTGCGATACATCGGTCGTCGTCAACGACAGCCTCGATAAAGGGGAAAAAGTCCTCTTCGAAGGCGCACAAGGTGTCTTACTCGACCTCGACCACGGAACGTACCCGTTCGTCACGTCATCGAACGCATCAGCCGGTGGTGTCGCTTCAGGTGTCGGCGTCGGTCCAGCCCGGATCGATCACGTCGTCGGTGTCTGCAAAGCGTACACGTCACGTGTCGGTGATGGTCCTTTCCCGACAGAACTGTTTGACGAAATCGGTCATCAGATTCGTGAAGTCGGCCGTGAATACGGTACGACGACAGGCCGTCCGCGCCGTGTCGGCTGGTTTGACTCGGTTGTCGTGCGTCACTCACGCCGCACAAGCGGTTTGACGGATCTTTCACTCAACTCGATCGATGTCCTGACAGGAATCGAAACACTTAAAATCTGTACGTCGTACGAATTCAACGGCAAACAGATTGATGAGTATCCGGCAAGCTTCCGTGATCTCGAAGCATGTGTCCCGGTCTATGAAGAGCTACCGGGTTGGAAAGAAGACATCACGCATATCCGTAAGTTTGAAGATCTGCCGATCAATGCACAGAACTATGTCAAACGGATTGCGGATTTGACAGGGATCTCGCTTGTCACGTTCTCGGTCGGACCGGGTCGTGAACAAACGGTCGTTCTCCGTGATTTATACGAAGAAGCTTAATGTTTTAAAGACGGCAACTCCGGATTTTTTGAATCTGGAGTTGCTTTTTTCATCTCTGATTAAGCGAAATCATTCACAAGATCGATGGAACGGGCGTATAATGAAGATAATGTTTCACGTGGAACGCATGACGTGAACGTATGATGAAGTCAACAGAGTGGCGTCGGGAGTTTCCGTCGCCACCTTTCTATATGCCTGAAAAACAGGTAAAATAGATTGAATAGAAATTATTAAGGGGGAACACCCAGTGACGGAACGTAAAATCCTCGTCGTCGATGACGAGCAACCGATTGCCGATATATTAAAATTTAAATTAGAAAAAGAAGGTTATAGTGTCGCCGTAGCAAATGATGGAGTGGAAGCACTCGAGAAAGTCGAAGAGTTCAATCCCGATTTGATTTTGCTGGATATCATGTTGCCCTTGATGGATGGCATGGAAGTTTGCCGGGAAGTCCGGAAAACTTCAAAAGTTCCGATCATCATGCTGACAGCAAAGGATTCCGAAATCGATACGGTCCTCGGCCTTGAGCTTGGTGCCAATGATTACGTCACGAAGCCGTTCAGCTCACGCGAATTATTAGCACGCGTGAAGGCGCATTTGCGGAACGTCAATACCGTCGAAGCGGCACCTGCCAATGCAGGACCGGGTCCGCTCAAAGTAGGAGAACTGTATATCGATACGAATTCTCATACCGTTACACGACAAGATCAAAAAATCGAGCTGACGCAACGTGAGTTTGAACTGTTGCATTACTTGGCAAAAAATATCGGGCAAGTCATGACCCGGGAACACTTGCTTCAAACAGTCTGGGGATACGACTACTTCGGTGATGTACGGACCGTCGACGTCACAGTGCGCCGTCTGCGTGAAAAAGTCGAAGACAACCCGAGTACACCAATCTATATCATGACCCGCCGCGGTGTCGGCTACTATCTCCAAGACGGGGAGAATGAATAACGATGTTAAAAGGAACGAACTTCTTTAAATCGATCCAGTGGAAGCTTGTCGTCATTTATGCGTTGTTGATTTTAGTCGCGATGCAAGTCATTGGGGTTTACTTCGTTCGTTCTCTTGAAAAACAGTACATTACGAACTTCTCAAAATCTGTTGAAGACCGGGCCGGACTTGTCGCGTACAATGTCGGGAAGGAATTCGATAAGACAGGCGATGATGAGGCCTCCAAACGGCAGTTGTCTGAATCTCTTGGACAGCTGCTGTCTGAGTTTAGTAGTGGCTCGACGTCAAGGAACGATATTCTCGAAGTACAAATCATTGATCAGGACTCGATCATTCAAGCGACATCCGACGAAGACAATCAGTCAGCGGTCGGACAACGGGCAACAAATTCACTGATAAAAAAAGCACAGGCCACGAGTTCGTCTCGTGTCGATACCGTCCTTGATCCGACGACGGAAGACAAGATCCGCATCTTTGCCGTCCCCGTCACCTCTGAACGGACCGGGGCGACGACCGGCATGATTTATGTCCGGGCGTCGATGGAGTCGATCTATTCTCAAATGCAGCAAGTCACACGGATCTTGGCAACGGGGACAGTGATTGCACTTGTCATCACCTCGATTCTCGGTGTCCTGTTATCGCGGACAATCACCCGTCCGATTTCGGACATGCGGCGTCAAGCGATCGAGATGCGGCGCGGGAACTTCTCGCGGAAGGTTAAAGTATATTCCGACGATGAAATCGGTCAGTTGGCGCGTTCCTTCAACGAACTGACGGATGAATTGCTCGAAGCGAACGCGACGACGGAAGCCGAGAGGCGGAAATTGACGAGCGTCCTCGAAAATATGACGGATGGCGTGATTGCGACAGACCGGACATTACGGGTTATCCTGATGAACGACCAGGCGAAGGATATCGTCGGTGTCGATGAATCTGGTATCGTCGGGACGAACTTAAAGGATCTCCTCGCACTTGGAGACGATTTCATGATTCCGGAAGACGGAACGATGCCGCCCCGTCTGCTCGATTTCAGCAGTGAGGATGAACTGTTCCTTGTCCGGGCCTTCTTCTCGCCGGTCAAAAAGCACAGTGGTCCGATTACCGGGATGATCATCGTCCTGCATGACGTCACGGAGCAGGAACAGGTCGAGCAGGACCGACGCGAATTCGTCGCGAACGTCAGCCACGAACTCCGGACACCGCTGACGACGATGCGGAGTTATCTGGAAGCCCTGGCGGAAGGTGCATACCAGGATGAAGAACTAGCACCTCGTTTCCTTGAAACGACACAAAACGAAACGGAGCGGATGATCCGCCTCGTCACCGATCTGTTGCAACTGTCGAAAATGGACAGCAAGGAATACAAGATGAACAAAGTTCGTTTTGATTACATTCAATTCTTAAATGATATTCTCGATCGCCACGATATGACGAAACCGGAACGGATTCAGTTCCGCCGCAAGATCATGAAACGGAAAGTCTACATCCGCGGGGACCAGGATAAGTTGATTCAGGTCGCGGATAATATCTTAACGAACGCGATCAAGTATTCACCGGAAGGCGGTACGATCACCGTCCGGACGATGTTACGGGCGAAACGGATCGTCATCAGCATCAAAGACGAAGGAGTCGGGATTCCAAAAGCGAACCTGCAGAAAATCTTTGAACGCTTCTACCGGGTCGATAAAGCACGGGCCCGGAAGATTGGCGGAACCGGACTCGGTCTCTCGATTGCCAAAGACGTCGTTTCGGCACACGGTGGTGACATTTGGGCAGAAAGCGAATGGGGACGCGGCACGACGATTTACTTTACGCTTCCGTATGAGGTGATCGAAGAGGTGGATATCGGATGACGAAACAGCGACTGAAATCCATCGCGTTGATTCTTCTGGTCAGCGCTTCGATTGTCCAGACGGCGATGTTATGGACGTATCATCCGAGCAGTGAGTCGATTGAGCAGGAACAGGTGTCGTTCAATGAAATCGATGCCTCGAAGACGGTCGAAGGAAATCAGCTGATCAATCCGGAACTTGTCGTCTACTCGGACGGTGAAAGTGCCTATCAGACCCAAATCATCGGTCGGACGATTCTGAACCGGATCGGCGCCTCGTTTGATGTCGGTGTCCTGGTTTTGACCGATAAGGCATCCAACATTCCGGTTAGTAAGCGGAGCGTCGAGATGATTTTCCCGACGCCGATCAGTTCGAAGATGCTCGAGGAATTACTCGGGGAAAAACAAATTGCGATGTCGGAACCGATCAAACGGCTCTATCTGCTTGATTATGAAGGACCGATTCTTCGGCTGGAGTCGACGACCGGACGATTTAAAGACTTTAAGTTAATCGGTGATGAAACGGTCTTAAAACGGTTATTCGCTTATGACAAGAAAAAACCGATGACGAAAGTCGAGCTCAAGGGCGGTGACTACACGTATGTCCCGAGCGGTGCGACGAAACTGGAAGAAGTATTCGTCTACGATGATGTTTCGCAGGATCCGAAGCCGCTCAGCCGGATCGAGAGTGCGTTCTTTACGGAAAACTCGAACGTGCAGCAAATCAAAAGCCGGGATGATCTGGACGTTCTGACGGACGGTGTCAGTGTCTCGACCTATGACCGGGATTATAATGCGTTCCGTTTCAATACGTTGTCGCCGAACACCCAGACCTCTTCCATTGATTACAGTACGATCGTCAGTTATATCAACATCCATGGCGGATGGCTCGATCCTGTGACGCAACGCAGCGGCTTCCGGTATTACTTTGATCAGATGTCGAAAGCAGATGAAGAACAGGCGGCGATGTTCCGATTGTATTTGAACCGGTATCCGATTTTCGGTGAAACAGGACCGTTGCTCGAACAACCGGACTTCGATCTCGCGACCATCAAAGTCACGTTCGAAGAAAATCAAATCCGTTCGCTCAGCCGCAGCATGATTCGGGCGGATCGGAAGTTGTTGCTTCGGGAAACGACCTTGCCGTCGATCGATCAGATAAAAAAACAGCTTCAATCCGCTGATCTGTTAGATGAGATTTCCGGCATCCGGATGGGGTATGAGATGACATACGAAATTGAAACGAGTCGTTATGCCTTGTTTAAGCCGGCCTGGTTCGTCAAACACAACGGGAAATGGACGACGGTCGATCAAGCTATCGGAAAAGAGGGGTAAGGATTCATGGATTGGAGTAAAGCAAAAACGTTCCTGATTTTGACGTTCCTGATCCTGAACGCCTATCTTGCCGTTCAGTTGATGGACCGAATGATCGATCCCCGAATCGTCACGACGAACGCGGACGGGAAAACTGTTTTGAAAGAACGAAAAATTGATGAAAAGAAACTGCAGACCGTCTCGAAAGACATCGGTTATTTGACGGCGGAAGTCGATACGAGTTCATTGGCGCCGAAATCAGGTTCACCGATCCAAGATGCCGTCACGTCTGTCAAAAATCAAATCGAGTGGTCGGTTCGTCTGACGAAACCGTTCCCGCTCGAAGCGAAAGCGATGCGTGATTCGGCGACATCGTTTGTCCGGTCATCGGCTGCGTACGGGACCGACTATACGTTTTGGAAATATGACAGTAAACATAACGAGATGACGTTTGTTCAAACGTACAAGGAGCAACCGCTGTACTCGACGCCGCAACAGTCGCGCGAAGATGACGCGATGATCGGTCCGTCCCTGCTCGTGCTCCAGTTGAACGAGCAGAAGGAAATCGTCAGCTACAAACAACGTCACTTAAACAAAGTCGTCCGTCAGGCGCAGGATGTCACGTTATTATCGGCGAGTGAATCCGTCATCCAACTGTCGGAGCAGGGTCTGTTCCCCGCTTCGAAACGAATGACGAGCCAAAAACTCGGTTACTTCTGTCTCGTGACGGAAGGAACGAAATCGGTGCAGATTTTACCGCCGACGTGGCAGATTGAACTGAACGGAGAAGAACTGTATTTCGTCAATGCAATCGACGGCGGAGTCCAGACCATCGAACGGCTTGATACCGTTTCAGAGAAATGAGGAATGCACGATGAGCCTACACTACAGCGTCCTTGCCAGTGGCTCGACGGGGAATGCCCTCTATATCGAAAGTGAACAGACCCGCCTGCTCGTTGACGCCGGCCTGACCGGGAAAGCGATGCTCGCCCTGTTTGACCAAATTCACCGGTCACCGGATCAGATTGACGGCCTGTTCGTCACGCACGAACATTCTGATCATATTAAAGGTGTCGGCATCATGGCCCGGAAGTACAACATCCCGCTCTATGCGAACGAAAAGACGTGGGCGGCGATGGAAGCGAAGATCGGCAAAATCGATCCCGCACTGAAGTTCCTGTGGGAAGTCGGTGAAGTCAAACAGTTCGGCGATATCGAAGTCGAGTCGTTTAACGTCAGTCATGACGCGGCCGATCCGATGTTCTTCCAGTTTGCCCACGAAGGCAAACGGCTGGCCCACATCACGGATACCGGCTACGTGTCGGACCGGATGAAGGGTGTCATCCGCGGAGCCGATGCCTACATCTTTGAAGCGAACCACGATATCGGAATGCTTCAGATGGGGCATTATCCGTGGAGCGTCAAACGGCGGATTCTCGGCGATTACGGACACGTTTCAAACGAAGATGCCGCCATCGCGATGAGCGAAGTGCTCGACGACCGGACGAAACGGATCCACATGGCCCACTTGAGTAAGGACAACAACATGAAGGAACTGGCCCGGATGAGTGTCTCACAGACGCTCGCAAGCCGCGATGTCGACCTTAGCAAAATCCAGTTGCTCGACACGGATCCGGTCATTCCGACACCCCTCTTGAAGCTTTGATTATGGGAAATTACTGAATATGCTCAAAAGACCCCCACATTTGGCTAACTCGCCACGTGATGGGGGTATACTTGTGTAAAGAGAGTCTAGAAGGAGGCGTGTGTCGATGGATCGACCAGAAGAACCACGGAATGAATCAGATCAGCCTTACGCATCGACCGATGAGACGAGCGGCTTTCCGCCGCGACGACCAAGTGAAGACGAGCCGGTCAGTCCCTATCGTGAACCATATGAAGAAGAACCGCAGGAACCAAAACGCCGCGGCGGCGGGAAGGCCTTTTTTGTTGGCCTGATCGGCGGGATTATCGGTGCTCTATTGATTGCCCTGATTGCCTGGCCGTTCGTGCGTGACGAAATGACTAGTCCGACGCCGGTCTCAAACGCGACGCCGGAACAGGCGGCGACGAAAGCAACGGAATCGGAAAACGATATCGTCAGTGCCGTCGGTCAGACGAAGGAAGCGGTCGTCAGCGTGACGAACCTGCAAAGCTCGTTCCAGGGTGCCGATCAGGAGACCGGAGCCGGATCGGGTGTCATCTATAAAAAAGACGGCAATAAAGCGTATGTCGTCACGAACTATCACGTCGTCGAAGGCGCGAGCCGGCTGTCGGTCACGTTGTCCGACGGAACGGCACTCGAAGCGAAAGTGCTCGGGGAAGATCCGACCTATGATTTAGCCGTGTTGTCGATCGATTCATCAAAAGTGACACAAGTCGTCAAACTCGGAGATTCGGATACGTTACGTGCCGGGGAGACGGTTCTTGCAATCGGGAATCCGCTCGGAATCTTTGCGAACTCGGTCACACGCGGTGTCATCAGTGCCCAGGAGCGGACGGTGCCGGTTGATACGAATAAGGACGGTCAGCAGGACTTTAACACCGAAGTCATTCAGACCGATGCCGCAATCAATCCGGGGAACTCAGGCGGAGCGCTCATCAATACGTCCGGTCAATTAATCGGAATCAACTCGATGAAGATTGCGGAAGCCAGCGTCGAAGGGGTCGGTTTTGCGATTCCAATCAACGAAGCGTTACCGATCATGCGTGATCTCGAACAAAACGGTGAAGTGATTCGTCCGCAACTGGGGATTCAGATCCGGGACGTTCAGGAATTCCCAAGCGGATTCCGGGAAGATCGTCTGAAACTGCCGAGTGACGTCAACCGCGGGATTGTTGTCGTCGGTTTGACGAAAAACAGCGGAGCAGCAAAAGCAGGCATGAAAGAAAATGATGTCATCGTTGAGATCAACGGAAAAGACATCCGATCGTTTGCTGATTTAAAAAGTGTCCTCTATCGTGACGCCAAAGTCGGAGACGACGTCAAAGTGACGTTCTACCGGGGCGGCGAGAAGCAGACACTCGATGTCAAACTGTCGGCGCAAGCGGCGACGGTGCAATAACAGATTCAGATCAACTACTCGTGTATATACGGGTAGTTTTTTTGTGCGCGGAAAGGATGATGTCATGGTTGTTCATCGTGTCTTGCTGTCACGCACTTTCCTCTGACAGCGCGGGCGAGCCGCGCTTTTTCCCGTAGGAGTCACGTGCAGCGGACACGATGAAATGGAGGAGGTCGTCGAGCAGTGAACGGAGTGACGTCCAAGCTGTGGATAACTTTTTTCGGTCGGAGAAGTCAATTTTTGTTATACTGATAGCGGATAAATGTGGATAACTTAAAAGGAGGAGAAGACCTGTGGATAAATATGTCTGTTTAGAACATGTCGAGTTAGCGCTCGACGAAGTAGTCGATGAAACGGAAGAGTACCCGATTTTGGAAGAGGTACCGGCAGAGAAAAACGTCACGTGTGAGTACTGTGACCAGCCCGCGACATATCTTGTGTCAAGCAAAAAATAATTATCAACATGTGGACATGTGGATAACTCTGTGGATAACTCCTGAATTTTCTGTCAGAAAGCGAGAAAAATGATGCAAATTACCATTATCACGGTCGGAAAGTTAAAAGAGAAGTACTTGAAGCAAGGAATTGCCGAATATACAAAACGGCTCGGCGCGTATTGTTCGATTCAGGAAATCGAGGTGCCGGACGAAAAAGCACCGGAACAATTAAGTGACGCCGAAATGCAGCAAGTGAAGAAAAAAGAGGGCGAACGGATTTTAGCGAAGATTGGACCGGATGTTCATGTCTACGCACTTGCTATCGAAGGAAAGCAACGGACGAGTGAACAGTTTGCGACAGAACTCGACCGACTGGCGACGTACGGCAAAAGTAAAATCGCGTTTGTCATCGGCGGATCGCTTGGTCTCGCACCGGAAGTCATGCAACGGGCGAACGATACGATTTCTTTCTCGAAGATGACGTTCCCCCATCAATTGATGAAGATGATTCTGTGTGAACAGATTTATCGGGCATACCGGATTAATCGGAATGAACCGTATCATAAGTAAGTGAGATTTTCTATTTGTTGCAATTAAGCGCAATTGGTAATGTGATATGCTCCTACAAAAGTAGACAGTTTAAATAATAAAACTGTCTACTTTTGTGCGAGCTTTTTTGTATGAAAATAGATAGTCTGAAAAAGGTTTTTACATGGTATGAGAAGTCGTATCGTTCTTCGAGTTCTCAACGAAACTTTGGTCGAAACTTCAATTACAAGCATATCCATCTATTGATACAAATCACTCAAATTTACTTTGTGATTCGCTGAAGACTATCGAAAATCTTTTATGATAATACCTGTGTTGCGCTTCTTTGTACCTATATGAGTACGTTATTTGAACTACAATCATATTTGCTTCTTTCAATATTATCATCCTTCCAAATTTGTTTAGAATGACAGTATAAATTTAAATTTAGTATTGAATTTAAATTAAGTAACATTATAGTGTATACTTTAAAAAAGGGAATATATTACATTTAAGAATAGGTGAGGTACCTTATGAAATTACTAAATAACATTACTTCTAATCATTACAATGAAGTGAAAAACTTATTATTAAATACGGATGAACTTAAAATAATAAGTCCGTTTTTAATGGAGTCGTTTGATAGTTTTTTTAACGAGTTGAACGGAAGTGAAATTAGACATATTTCGTTAACAACTACTTTAAAAGATAATAGTTCTGATTTATTAAAGAAATCAAATTCACTTTATTCTTTTTGTCTAAATTGTACTAAGAAAAATATAAGTTACAGCGTTCATATAGATAATAAATTACATGGAAAGATATATATTTCTTTAAAATCTGATACACCGTTGCGGGGTATAGTTACTTCTGCAAATTTTACTAATTCTGGTCTGAGAAGTAATCACGAATGGGGAGTTTTGATCGAAGACACTAATCAACTATTGGAATTAATTAACGAAGTCAATAGTGTTGGAAGCATAACATTATCAAATAAAGAATTGGAAGAGATTATAAAAAAGATAGATAGCTATTCAAAGACATTACCCCCACTTCAAGAATCAGAAATAGACTTAACTGTCAGCGATATATTTAATAATAGAAAGCATAAAGTTACGACAGATAAACGATACTTTATTAAGCCTGTAGGTGTTTCAGAGGAGCCTTTTTTAGAACATAGAAGGCTATCAACAGATATACAAAAGCTTCACTTCTCTAAACGAAAACCTAAGGCTGTAAGAAAGGGGGATATATTAATTTGTTATGGTGTGGGCACAGCTAAGCTTTTAGGTTACTTTGAAGTTACAGAAGGTCCTTATTATTTGGATGGAAACTCTAGTAGATGGCCCTGGGAAGTAAAAGCAAAAAATCTTTGTCCAGAATATAGCGAAAGATGGAATACATTTAATAATACTATTTCCACTATTCAGGCTTCATACAACAAAACACTACCCATTACAAAAAATAATCAAGGAAAAACTCTTGGAGCTTTAAATTTTGGAGCTGATAAAATTCAACTAACTCAGGAATTTGCCAGTCATGTCTTAAATACAATGGAAAGTTCCATTTAATTTTATACAAGTAATTCTAAAGATAGGAGGAAATAATGATTAATATTATCAACATGAAGTACGATAAGATGATGAAAATGACGAAGCATCTCGAAGAACAAAATTATTATGTAAACACAGATGATAAATTGAAATTCTATTTCTCAAATTTGAATTTTATTGAACCTGCTGGCGCAATCATATTTCTCTCAACAATTGATAGGTTAAAAGAGAATGAGATTCCATATGAGTTAGAATCTATTCAAAACCTAGAGAGAGATGCTATTTCTTATAGAGAAACTATGGGAATATTTCAAAAATTAGAGCTTTCTAGTGCCCGCTCGTTTAGTGAAGGTACAAATTATATTGCACCGACTAAGATAGTCTTGGCGGAACTCTTTGATGCACTTAATGATCAAAACAAATCAATTGAAATATACTACGATGAGATATCCGCTAAAATAGTTCAAAAAGTGCTAAAGAATCTTGCATTTCAGGCGGATGAAGCTGTAAGAAATTTATTTGAATTTGCATTAAGAGAAGTTGTTAGAAATATCTTTGACCATTCAAAAACACCACACTTTTACTATGGTTCTCAGCTATACCCAGCCACAAATAGTGTAGAAGTAGTTATTGCAGATGTGGGAATTGGATTGCTTAATACAGTGCCATTCGATATCGAAGAGACTTGGTTTTCTAGTCCTTCAGACGAGGAAGCTATACGAAAAGCAATAATTCCGGGATTATCAGCTTTATCAAATCATGCCTACGCTCCTGAAGATTACAAAAACTCTGGTTATGGTCTAGCACTTGTAAAAAGAATTGTAGAAAAAACTGACGGGGTATTTAGTATTGCTTCTGGCAAAAAAACTATAACTTACGATTTGTTAGGGGAAATTATTGAAGACTGTGATGTTAAAGGTACGCTAATTAGAATGAAGATTAATCTTAGTAATTTAAATCTAGTTAACTTTGATGAAGTGTTAGAAGATGCTAGAAAAGAAGCAGTGAGTAAAGGATATAGTGGCTCTCCATCGACAGCTTCACAAAAATTGAAGAGTCAAAATATAAGAAAGTTAAATTAGATATACTATCGAGAAACTTATCATAAGTAAGTGAATAGAAAATATTTTTTGAAGCGTCAAAGCGCAGCTAAATGTCTTTGATGCTTTTTTTGTTAATAGAATTAGGCTTAAAATCTATCGGAGGTAGAGAGTATATGGGTGCTTGGGGAGTAGCAATATTATCCGATGACATAGCAGAAGATATAAGCTTTAGATTTAAAGATCTATTAGGGGATAATTATCAAAATGAAGAAGCGAGTAGAATTGTTATTCAAGAACATCTGAATGAGATAGATGATGAAGACATTACAGCTTTTTGGTTATCATTTGCATTAATTCAATGGAAATTAGGAAGACTTCAAGAGGAAGTGAAAGATAAGGCACTGGATATTATTGATAGTGGTGCGGATCTTGAACGTTGGGAAGAAGATCCTACATTAAAAAGGAGGCGTGAAGCCGTTCTTTTTAAACTAGAGGAGAAATTAAATTCTCCACAACCACAAGCAAAAAAAATACCGAAGAGATTTATATCAGAAACAGCTTTAAAAATAGGAGATGCCATTAGCTATCAATTATCATCAGGTGATTTCATCATCCTTAAGGTTATTGATATTATTGAACAATGGACGAGAGATAGATATCCTCTTTTTGAAATATGCGATTGGATAGGAAAAGAAATTCCTTCGAAGGAACAAATTAATCAATTAGAATTAAAAAAAGAAACTTTTGCAGATGGAAGCCAAGAGTTAAATAAAATAGCTGTTTACCCTGCCGGAAAAAGAGATAATCCAATCAAAAGAATTAAAGTGATAGAAGAAGATATAACGATAAAATTAGATCCGGAACCTCCGTATACTTTGTTAACATGGAAAGAACTAGATGAATACTTAGCGCGAAATCGTTATACAGAATAAAAAGGAAGTAAAGAATACTTCTATAAGTTAAAGCAGTCTGCTTTGGATTAAATTGAAATACAAAATGTTTACTCACAAGATACTATATTCCTTACTGCTATTCGTTGAGCCGCATTATAAATAAATCTAGTTAGCATATAAAGACTGTATCAAATGATGCTTTACTCATTTGATATAGTCTTTTATGTTGGACATAAAAAGGATTAAATTTTTCAACAAGGAATATTGAAATTTAGATAAAAGTATACGGGAGGTCACTCATGAACTGGATCGAACTAAAAGAGGAAGCGGAAATTAAGGAATTGCTTGAGCACTATGGATATTTTCATGACGGCTGCTTGAAGGAAATGCATATGTGGACGGAAACGTATGTTGAGGAAAATTTGAATATGAATGCTCCTGGAAAATTAGATACGAACGTCAAACTGTTGTTTCAACGTCAGTTCAAAAACCCGTCTGTAATTGAATTATGGTTTGAAGGTGTAACCGGAGTTCACATCCTTCCGACACCGGAAAATTTCGCATCGATACTTTTTGAGGCTGTTATTCTAAAGCAAAACAATACTTATTATTGGTCAGATGATATTGATTTTGATCCGAGCACTATCGAACATAACGTAAGCTTTGTTTCAGCTAAAAAACTTAGATGGAGAGAAAGAAATGATTGGATAGGAAAACAGAATCGATATCGAGCTATCGAATAGATCGATTTGAATCATGTGTAAAATCGGATCCATGACCGATTTCTGCATTGATATAACGGTCAATCTACCTTTTTCTTTTTCGTTACTATGGCTATGACTACACCAAAAGTCACTGTAACCAAACCGATAAAACCTTGTGGGATGTTTCCGTACAACAACATGAAAATACCAGCACTGCTTAGTGCTACACCGGATCCAATCAACACTTCTCTCACTAAAAAGACTCCTTTCGAAATCAAACTGTATATTTCCTTCACTATAACGAATATTTTTATGAAACAGCAATGAGCCGATTTATAAAGATAAGTCATGAAAAATATAGAAACGAGTGTCCACCTAAATCAAAATTTCTCCTTAATCTATATTAAAAATCAAAAACACATGTTGAACGGACAGCGGAGTCGGTTCGACATGTGTTTTTTGTGGAAATTTCAATTCTTGTTACGTCCGTTCCAGTACCGTCGCGAGCATCCGGTGCACGACTTCGTGATCGCGGATATCATGCAACTGATAATCCTTGCCGGGTAACGTGTAAACATCGGTTGAGCCGACATAGGAAATGGCGAGTTCGAGTGTGCCGTCTTCCTGGCAGGTCGTCCGTAATTCCAGTTCGCCGCTGATGACACCGACTTCATTCGTCATCACACCATGTGTGGCGGTAAAAGTAGAGGTTTTCGTTTCCATCGAATCGACTCCTTCTTAGTAGGTACAGGTGTTCAGCATCGTTTGCAGCGCTGTTTTTTCCGTTGATTGGAGACTTAAGCCCCAACGGCTTTTCGTGTTGATCCACATCTTCGAGTACGCACAGCTCGCACCGGCACGGGTTGGTTTCCATGTCGATGGATCCTGGTCACCCTTTGAACGGTTCGAGCTTGCGGAGACGGCAATCAATTGCGGACCGTTGAGGTCGTTTGCGAACGCCTGACGTGTCGTTGTCGTCCAGCTGCTTGCACCTGAACGCCATGCTTCCGCGAGCGGCACGACATGATCGATGTCGAGATCGGATGGGTTTGTGAAGGTCAGTCCATCGTAATAACTGTACCATGAGCCGGATGTGACCGGACAGCTGCCGACGTATGAATCCGCATCGCGTTTCAAGACGACTTGGCGCGTGTCACAACCGTTTCCCTGGCTGATCCAGTGTGGGAACAAATCGCGCGAGTAACCGGTCATCGTACTTTCGGCTTTGACCGTTAAGGCATTGAGTTCGGATTGTGCCGTCGCTTTTGACGGGATACCGGATGGAAGGGCGGAAACGGGTGAGAGATCAAACTGAAATGCAGTGAGGAACAAAACAAACGATACGGCGAGTAACTTGAGTTTCTGGAACATGAACTGCCTCCTCTTATGTATGGTCGTGAAAGAAATCTCTCACATCTCCCAGTATCCCATTGAATATTTTGAAGAGGGTTAAAATCATGTAAATATTACAAAAGTTGAATACTTTTGATTAAAAATATTTTTTAAAAATTAAGACTAGTAATAGAAAAAGACGTTGCTAAAAATTAAAATCAATATTAGATACAAAACAAAATGAATGATTTAAAATTGCTCAGACTTTTAACATAAAAAAATTCAACTCTTGTATAGTAAAGGGGTACCTCTGTTCGATTCGGACAGTAGGCACTCCTTTTTTCAGGAGCCATGAGGAATTCAAATGCCAAGGAGCTGAAACATTACTATGAACAAACAAGACATCAGTGATATCCGTCGTCATTTTAAAGTTGACTCGGAACTACTTAAAATCAATGAAATTTATAATGTATATATCCGCAAGGAAACGAGTGAAATCTTCTATGAAGAAAGCCGGCCGTTTGCCTTTCTTGAACTCGAGCAGCAGGAGTTGTTCCTCGCGAATTTCAAGAAAGTCCTGACCGGGAAACTCGACATCAAATTGTTTGAAGTCAAGTTTCAGCAGCCGGAAGAAGGAGCAACCGGACATACGCAACAGTTGCTGTATGAAGGACTCTACACGGAAGAAACGGAAGACTGGACGGAACAGATGCAACAGATTGCACTGAAGATGGTCCAGGACGTCCAGTACGACAATGATATCGTCGTCACGTTCATCCGGGGACAGTACTACAAGACGACAAAACGGCAGGAGGACGAGACGGAGGTCAATAAAAACGATGAAGTCTATACGACACCGTTTATTCTGAGCAGTCTCAATCAGACGGAACTGCCAAAACAGTCGCTTGTCTTCGACTACGTCGATCTCGAGTTCAAGTCGAACCTGTTGATCAACCCGGTCATCAAACTGGCGTCACCGATCGGCGGCTTTTTATTCCCGTGCTTCACGGACAATGCCGCGGACGTCAACCGTGTCCTCTACACAGCCAGCAAACCGAACAAACCGGACCTGCTGTTCATCGAAAACGTCTTAAACGGCGAACAAATCGTGACAGCGGAAGAAGACAAAGCGGTGTTTGAAGAAATCGTCAAACTGGTCATCGGCGAATCGGTCGACTCGAAAACGCTCGCCGGCGTCTATGAGGAAGTTAATCACTTACTCGTCGCAGAAGACGAAAAAGAGGATGAGCCGGAAGACATCCCGATGCTAGACGTCAAAGAAGTCGAGCGTGTCCTAAAAGCGAGCGGTCTGGAAGACGTCAGTACGGAACAGGTCGAACGGGCCTTTAAAACGGTCATCGATGATACGACGTACGAGATGAAGGCAAGCAATATCGTCCCGAACTATGAAGCGAAATCGATTAAAATCAACACAAAAGTCGCGAATATCTCCGTCAGCGCCCAGGATTTGAAGTACATCAAGCAGGTCAATTACAACGGCAAACAATGTCTGCTGATTGAAGTCGAGGAAGACACGGTCATCGACGGGTTCACGCTCGTTTCGGAAGAAAATATTTTAAGTTAACTCAAAAGGCACCCGTTTCGCGTCATTCCGTCAAGGAAAGTACACGAAAGACGGGTGCCATTTTTTGAATCATCCAGAATGATTGATTAATCGGATAAAGATGCGTATGATTGGTTTTGTAAGCGGTATCTTTTAACGAAAAGAGATATCCGATATTTTTTTAATTATTTACGAAAGCGGTTTCGATACTTATTTTTACAAATGAATGACCTCTTATAAGCACGTCAGGAATTCGATAAAAGGAGGAAGAAACATGGGACAGAAGTATCAGCAATTGGTCGACCGGTTAGCGCAAAAAAAGACCGGCGAACGGCAGGATGGTGTCGAAGTCGTCATCAAACCGGTGCCGGACCGGCCGGAAAGCGGCGTACTTGATCCGCGCGTTTTAGAAGTCATGATGCAGCAACAGCAGGACAGTTCACCGGCCAGTCCTTTTTCACTCGAAGCAGCGCGGGCCGGGATGGGGTGGGTCAACACCGACCTGACAACGACAGACATCACGACGGAAGACATCATAATTCCAAGTGCGGAACAACCGATTCCGGCACGAATCTATCGTCCCCGGTCGACGGAACCGTTACCGGCGGTTGTCTATTTCCACGGCGGCGGCTTTTTCGGCGGAACGCTTGAACCGGTTGAACATCCTTGCCGGTTGTTGGCGGAACAAGCGAATGTCGTCGTGATTTCGATCGATTACCGGCTCGCACCGGAACATCCATTTCCAGCCGGTCTGAACGACTGTTTTACGGCCGTCAAATGGGTTTATGAACAGGCGGAAGAGCTCGGAATCAACCGCGCGCAGCTCGCTGTAGCCGGTGATAGTGCCGGCGGGAACTTAGCGACGGTCTGTGCCCTGCTTGACCGCGAACAACAGACTGAGATGATCCAGTACCAAATCCTGCTCTATCCGGTCGTCAATCTCGCGGCTCTGCCGACGGATGATTTCAACTGGCGTCTTGACGCCTACGAGATGAACGAGAATCGGGAGTTACTTGAAGAAATCGTCACAGCCCTTGAAGACACGGATGGACTGTTAAATCGGTTGTACCTGCAAGGGACGACGGACGTCCAGGATCCACATGTCTCTCCGCTCTTCAGCGACAAGTTGGCAGGACTGCCGGACGCATTGATCATCACGGCGGAATACGATTACCTTCGTCTCGAAGGCGAAGCGTACGGACGAAAACTCGCGCGGTCAGGCGTCAAGACAAAACGGATTCAATACAACGGCATGGATCATGCCTTTATCGAAAAGCTCGGGCAGTATCCGCAAGCGGAAGACTGCATCACGGAAATTGCAAACGGTCTGAAGAAACGGTTTGCGACTACACAACCAACAGGAGGATGAATCGATGACGACATATACATTAGATTGGAACGCCTATACGGCACTGGCAAGGCAGACGGTCGCAGAAGGAGCGGTCCTGCTGAAAAATGACAAACAGACGTTGCCGCTGCCTGCGGGAACAACAGTCTCGGTGTTCGGACGCAATCAGTTCAACTATTACAAAAGCGGAACGGGGTCCGGCGGAATGGTCAACGTCACGCACGTGACAAGTCCGCTCGAAGCGTTGCAACAACATCCGGATGTGACGGTAAACCAGTCGTTGCTCGACGTCTATGAAGTCTGGCTGAAAGATCATCCGTTTGATAAAGGCGAAGGCTGGGCGGCGGAACCATGGTCACAGGAAGAAATGCCGGTTACGGATGAAGTCGTCGCAGACGCAGCGTCGCAATCGGACGTTGCCATCATCATGATTGGCCGGACGGCCGGTGAAGACCGCGATAATACAGCGGATCCCGGCAGTTACCTGCTGACGGACGTCGAATTGACACTGATCGAAAAAGTCTCGGGAGCGTTCCCGAAGACCGTCGTCTTATTAAACGTCGGCAATGTCATCGACATGCAGTGGGCGCTTGATTTCAATCCGAGTGCGATCCTGTACGGATGGCAAGGCGGAATGGAAGGCGGCAACGCGTTGGTCGATCTCTTGACGGGAGCAGTCACACCATCCGGAAAACTGCCGGATACGATTGTCCGTTCCCTCGATGCATACCCGTCAACACCGTACTTCGGACATGAGGACCGGGCGATTTACAAAGAAGACATCTATGTCGGATACCGTTACTTCGAGACGTTTGCGAAAGACGATGTTCTTTATCCGTTCGGATTCGGCTTATCGTATACGACATTTGATGTCGTAACTGACAAGGTCGACATGACGGAGCAACAGGTCACGTTAACCGTCACCGTCACGAATACAGGAGCGCACAGCGGGAAAGAAGTCGTCCAGGTATATCTTGAAAAACCGCAGGGACAACTCGGCAATCCGGCACGCGGACTTGTGACGTTTGCGAAAACGCAACAGCTTGAACCGGGCCAACAGGAAACGTTAACACTGACCGTTCCGCTGACGGAATATGCGAGTTACGATGATGCCGGTGCGACGGGGCATAAATCGTCTTACGTCATCGAAGCGGGTGCCTATCATCTGTACGCCGGAACGGACGTCCGGACATCGGCGCATGTGGCGACACAAACGATTGAGACGTTACGTGTCATGGAGACGTTAAGTGAAAACATGGCACCGGTCACGGCATTCGACCGGCTGAAGCCGCAACAGACAGAGACCGGATATGACGTGTCGTATGAAGCGACACCACTTCGGACGATTGATCCGGAAGCCCGCCGTTTAGCCGAACGACCGGCAGCACGCACGTATTCGGAAGATCAAGGTCTGACACTGAAGGATGTCTATGAAGAGAAGACGTCCCTCGACGTGTTCCTCGATCAATTGACGGATGAGGATCTGGCAGCGATCGTCCGCGGCGAAGGGATGAACTCACCGCGCGTCACACCGGGAACAGCGGCTGCTTTTGGCGGCGTGACCGACCGGCTGACGGCATTCGGGATTCCGGCAGCCTGCTGTGCCGACGGTCCGTCCGGAATCCGGATGGATATCGGAACTAAAGCCTTCTCACTACCGAACGGAACGCTTGTCGCGTCGACGTTCAACGTCGAGTTGGTGGCGGACTTATTTGAGATGACCGGGCTCGAACTCCGGAAAAACGGCATCGATACGTTGCTTGGACCGGGGATGAACATCCATCGTCATCCGCTCAACGGACGAAACTTTGAATACTTCTCGGAAGATCCGCATCTGACCGGGATGATGGCCGTCGCCCAGCTCGACGGGATGCACCGGGTCGGCGTGACGGGAACGCTGAAGCATTTAAGTGCCAACAACCAGGAGTTCCATCGTCATGATCTCGATTCGATCGTCTCGGAGCGGGCGTTACGAGAGATTTATCTGAAAGGATTTGAGCACGCCGTCAAACGGGGACAGGCCTATGCGATCATGACGACATACGGTGCCGTCAATGGTCTGTGGACCGCCGGCCTGTATGATCAGAACACCCGGATTCTCCGTGATGAGTGGGGCTTTGACGGTGTCGTCATGACCGACTGGTGGGCGAAAATCAATACCGAAGAAACGGAAGCCAACCGGCAACAGACGGCGACGATGGTCCGTTCGCAAAACGATCTCTACATGGTCGTCGGAGAACCGGGTGCGAATCCGTTTGAGGATGATACGCTGTCGTCGCTTGCAGACGGGACGTTGACACGGGCGGAATTGTTACGGAGTGCGGCGAATATCTGTCAGTTCATCCTGCGGTCACCGGTCATGGAGCGGACACTTAGTCAGGAATCAACAGTCGACGTCACCGGATTACCGGAAGAAACGGATGATCTGAACGAACAGGCCGTAACGCATCAGCAACTCCAGAGCGGCGTTCCGATTGTCTTCGACGAACTCGACACGTCGACCGGAAGCAGTCATGTCTTCGCCGTGACGGCAGAAGAAACCGGGATGTACCACGTCACGTTTGAAGCCCGGTCGTATGCCGGGGAACTCGCGCAGATGCCGGTGACATTGTTTGCGAACAACATGCCGGTCGCGACGTTTACGTTTAACGGGACAAACGGCGAATGGGTGACGCAGACAAAAGATGTCTTTGTCTTTAATCCACACAACTACTTCAAGCTGTATTTTGCACTTGGCGGGCTTGAGCTCAAAAACATCACCTTTACGTTAACGGAATCGTTCCATATGAAAAACGGGTAAACTTAAACACCAGGCAGTCAGTTGCTGCCTGGTGTTTAACGCGTTTTAAAGGAGGACCCGATGCAATTCTCAAAAATGAAAAAGCAGATATTATCGTTCGTCGCGCCGTCACTTCGACCGCGTCTCGATTTGTATGCCACAGTTGACCGGCATTTTCATGACGGCGAAGCCCGAGTCTGGATGACACTGGACGGGGAAGAAATTTTCCGGGCGGAGGATTTGCGGTTTACGTTCGAAGCGGACCGTCGTTATGCGTTGGCGAAGAAGCGCTTGCCGGAAAAACCGGAGCGAATTACACTGGAGATTTTTCAATCGGATTGGTTCAACACATCACGTGTATTATATGAGCAGATTGAACGTGAGTTGGAGGAAGAGGGATGGCATGCCAGTTACGACGTGCAAAAGGATTTGTTGCTGTATCCGACGCTCTCGATTGAAGAGGCGTTGACGCATCCCCATGCCTTCATCCGCGGTTTTGCGTTGCTCGACCGGCGCGTCGGAAAACGGCGTTTGGAGCGATTGACATGCGATACACCATTTGAATTGACCTGTTTAAAGATTCGATTGGAAGCGGAAGTGAACTAACGCCAAAAAAAAGAGCAAGGCGCGGAGCCTTGCTCTTTTGCATGATTAAGTTAAATCGAAAACGAATTAACAGCATGAATGCCTTCTTGTTCGACGAATTCGTCAAGAAGTGCCCGGACGTCATCCGTTGAATTCGTATCCATCAGACGGGCGCGTAATTCGCTCGCCCCGCGGAAACCGCGGACATAAATCTTGAAGAACCGGCGGAGCGGCTTGAAAAGACGCGGCTCGAATTCAGCTGAATACTGATCGTGTAGGTCGAGTTGCAGACGTAACAAATCAAGTAATTCTTCGCTCGAATGGTCTTTCTTTTCGACTTCAAAGGCAAACGGGTTATGGAAAATCCCGCGACCAATCATGACGCCGTCGACACCGTATTGCTCGACGAGTTCAAGACCGTGCTGACGGTCGTTGATATCTCCGTTGATTGTCAAGAGTGTTTGCGGCGCGATTTCATCGCGGAGTTTCTTTATTTCCGGAATCAGTTCGAAGTGGGCCGGGACAGCACTCATTTCTTTACGTGTCCGTAAGTGAATCGAGAGGTTGGCGATGTCCTGCTCGAGAATGTGGCGTAACCAGTCGTGCCACTCCTCGACTTTCGAGTAACCGAGACGTGTTTTGACGCTGACGGGCAGACCGCCGGCTTTTGCTGCTTGAATCAGTTCAGCGGCGACATCGGGACGGTTGATCAGCCCGGATCCCTTTCCGTTGACGGCGACGTTTTGGACCGGACAACCCATGTTGATATCGATACCCTTAAAGCCCATTTCCGCCATTCCGATACTCATTTCACGGAAATATTCCGGCTTGTCGCCCCAGATGTGAGCGACCATCGGCTGCTCATCTTCCGTGAACTCAAGGCGTCCGCGGACACTCTGTTTGCCTTTTGGGTGACAGTAACTTTCTGTATTTGTAAATTCAGTGAAGAAGACATCCGGTCGCGCTGCTTTCGCGACGACGTGACGGAAGACGACATCGGTGACATCTTCCATTGGTGCAAGTACAAAAAATGGTCGTGGCAGGTCCTGCCAAAAGTTGTTTTTCATCGTATATAAAACCCTTTCCTTAAGGTAATTCGTTTTGCTCAATTAAAATTTCATCAACTATATACTTTAAGCGTATTGAACAAAAAGTGCAAGGAGACAAGCTTTGCAGGCGGGAATATTGAAGCCATTTGTCGAAACCAGATAAAGGAAGTCAGGGATGAATCTTTTAGTCCGTTCATATCGTAATAGGTGTAACACAGTCGCCAGGAAAGGATGAGTTCTCCATGCATACACTGTATATGAAACAAAAAGCACTCAGTTTACGAGGGCGTTTTTCGATCAAGAATGAACAGGAGCAGGAGCAGGAGCAGGATCAGTATCTCGTCGAAGGCAGCTTCATGAAAATTCCGAAGTCGTTTTCGATTACAACGACGGACGGGGAAGAAATTGCGACGATCACGAAAAAAACGCTCAGCCTCCGACCGAAGTTTTTTGTTGAGGTCGATGGACAAACGATGACAATCGAAAAGGAATTTTCGTTGTTCAAAGCCCGTTATACGATTGACGTAGCCGGAATCGAGATTGACGGAAACTGGTGGGACATGGATTTCCAGGTCAAGCGGCAAGGGGAAGTCGTTGGACAGGTTGAGAAAAAGTGGTTGTCGTTTGGCGACAGCTATGAAATTCAGGTAATCGATGCCGCGATGGAGACGATTCTGATTGCACTCGTCGTTGCGATTGATTGTGTGAAGGCAGATGATGCGGCAAACGCATCATCTTAACAGAACAGGAGAGAAGCATGAAATCACTTTTGATGAAGCAGACGATGGAGTTGAAACGACGTTTTACAATCCAAGACGAAGCCGGACAAGTCACGCATGAAGTGACCGGACAGTTGTTGCAAATGCAGAAAAACTGGCAACTCGTGCAGGAAGAAGCCGAGGTCGGCCGCGTAACGAAACAGACATTCAGCATGTTGCCGCATATCCTGGTGGAAGTCGACGGGCGTGTCGTTGCGACCATTCAAAAAACAGGATTTTTGATGTTTGCGGATTATCGGATCGACAGCCGGGACCTGCAAATCGACATCAACTGGGCGACGATGACGTTTAGTGTCACGTATCAGGGAAATAAAATCGGGCAAGGCAAAAGACGGTGGGTCCGTTTCGGAAAACAGTACGAACTGACACTGTTTGATGAGGCGGCGGAGACACTGTTTTTAAGTGTCGTCCTCGGACTCGATCGGGCGAAAGAAGACAAAACTGTCGCGACGCTGTTTGCGGACAATTGGGCAGGGGGGAAGAAGTAAATGGAACGATGGGATATTTATACGGCAGACCGCGAAAAAACAGGGCGGACCTGGCCGCGCGGAACAGAATTAAAAGACGGAGATTACCATCTTACTGTCCACATCTGCTTGTTCAATAAACAAGGACAGATGTTGATTCAGCACCGTCAGCCGTTCAAAGAGGGCTGGCCAAACATGTGGGACCTCAGCGTCGGCGGCAGTGCGACAGCGGGCGATACGAGTCAAACGGCGGCGGAACGCGAATTGTTTGAGGAACTCGGATTGTCCCTTTCGTTCGCCGGACGGCGTCCGCAGTTGACGGTTCCGTTTGAAGTCGGGTTTGACGACTATTACTTAATCGAAACAGACGTTGATCTGACGACACTGACGTTACAGGAAGAAGAAGTCCAAGCCGTCAAGTGGGCGACGGAAGACGACATCATTGCCGGCATACGGGAAGGAACGTTCATTTCGTACCATGAACCGTTGATCCGGTTGTTATTCATACTGCGCCATCAATACGGCGCCCACCAAAAATAAACGATCCCCAGGTCGCGTGCGACACTGGGGATCGTTTGCAATCAGGCTGTTTTTTTCGAAGCCGGAACCGATTGTTTCGGTTTGGTTTCCGGTAAAAAGAAACTAAAGATCAGGTACGTCGAACAGCTGAGGAAAACGACGACCATCGAGCCCCCAAGTCCGATGATCATCCGGGCTGCCGTATACGCCCAGTAGTTTAGAAGATAGGTGGCGATGATTGACATCATCAGGCACAACAGGGCCAGCATCGGTGCTTTTTTTTGGTCCGAGCTTCATCAGGATGAGTGCCGCCAAGATGTTCGCGAAGACACGTGCCGTCGTAATCGAATAGTTGACGAGTTGCGAAATCAACGGATTGACGGTCCGGTCATCGAAAAAATGGACCGTGATCTGTGGTGTCAAGGAAGACCCGGTGACCCAATTCATGGTGAACGTCGCATAAGCGAACCAGAGAACGGCCATCATCAAATACCCTTTTCGTGCATGATTAGATTGTGTAGACTAATGTACGCCTTCTTTTCTTAAGATAAATCCCTGTCTGACAGGGATTCGAACTACTTCACTTTGTTATCAATTCGTTAAATGTAGTCGAGTTCGAAGGGGAAGTAAAATAGATAATTCTTATGTTTTCCATAAGTTAAAAGAATAGATCAAAAGTAATTGTATGCGTTTATCGAATACTTGAAAAAATGTCTGTCACTTGTTTACGTTTTGGTTTGATGAAGCGTCATCCGTTCACAGGTCATCCCGTCGGCAGTCTGAACGAGACGGTACACATCAGGGTTCTGCAATTGCTGCCAGTCATCGTAGCCAAAGGTTGAATCGATGGTGTGCAACAATAAAGCCATTGCGTTTCCATGTGTCACAAGCACCGTATGACGGGCCGGATGCAACGATGCTTCTTTCAGAACAGACGTCATCCGCTCCATCACTTCACGACTCGATTCACCGCCGGGAAAGCGGAGATCGAAATCGACGAACGTTTCTTGTAAAGCGGAACACCAATCGCTTAATGGCGAGGTGCTGAGGATTCGTTCTTGGAGCTGATCCTCGATTTCAACCGGACAATCCTGGAGAGCGGCGACAGGTAAAATCGTTTCCTGTGCCCGGCGGAACGGACTGGATAAAATCCGGTCGACTGGGATGGTTTTGAAAAAACCGGTGAGTGCGTCTGCTTGTTTGTAACCTTGTTTCGTCAACGGAGCATCATGTGCTTGTCCGGTTGCTTCGCAATGGCGGATGACATAATATGTCTTCACGATCAGTTCCTCCTCCTGCTGTAGTCTTTGTAGGAGACTTCTGGAAAACGTACGCAAAGTCCTGTTTCACGTTATGAAAGAAGAAATGAAAAAATAAAATAAAACGGTTGACAAACAATCATAAGATTACTAGTATTAGAAACAATTCAGGTGATTATGTCACCTCAGTAACCGAATAAAAAGAGAAAGCTATGATTGTCATGGGTCACACTATGGCAGGAGCAGCTTCTGGAGAGACCGTGTAAACGGCGCCGAAGGGTTCACAATCTCAGGCAAAAGGACAGAAGAGTACTAAATCTTTATTTTTTGTGTTGGCTTTGCCGACCGGAAAATGATTATTTGTTATTCTGATGATTTTTTTGAGATTGGACACCCGTCCAGTCTCTTTTTTTGTTGGACTGACAGAACAGTCTGACCGGGGGAAAACAGAGAGATCATCAAAGGAGGAGTTCAGGTTTGGAACAGCAAGGATTAAAGCGGGATTTATCGAATCGTCATGTCCAATTGATTGCGATTGGTGGAACGATCGGAACAGGGTTGTTTTTAGGGTCTGGGAAAGCGATTCAGTTGGCGGGACCGTCAATCGTATTTGCTTATCTGCTTGTCGGGATTGCGATTTTCTTCGTCATGCGGGCACTCGGAGAGTTACTGTTGTCAAAAGCCGGTTATCAGTCCCTGACGGATATCGCGGAAGATTATCTCGGACCGCGCGCCGCGTTCGTAACCGGCTGGACGTATTGGTTCTGCTGGATCATGACAGCGATGGCCGACGTGATCGCCGTTGGTGTTTACGTCAAATACTGGTTTGATATCCCGCAATGGATTCCGGCCGTTATCGCCCTGTTGATCTTACTCGGCTTTAATCTCCTGACGGTCAAACTGTTTGGAGAACTCGAGTTTTGGTTCGCCTTGATCAAAGTCGTCACGATTTTAGCCTTGATTGGCGTCGGAATCGTCTTGCTCGTGATCGGCTTTAATACGGATGCAGGACCGGTCACGGTCAAGAACTTGTGGCAGCACGGCGGGATGTTCCCGAACGGTGTCACCGGATTCCTGTTGTCGTTCCAAATGGTCGTCTTTGCCTATGTCGGTGTTGAACTGGTCGGTGTCTCGGCCGCCGAAACGGCTGATCCGAAAAAGAACATTCCGTCCGCAATCAATAAAATTCCGCTACGGATTTTGTTCTTCTACGTCGGTGCCTTGCTTGTCCTCTTGATGATCAATCCGTGGACCGGACTGAACGCAACGGAAAGCCCGTTCGTCAAAACGTTTAGTCTGATCGGGATTCCGGTCGCGGCCGGAATCATCAACTTCGTCGTTCTGACATCAGCCGCATCTGCTTGTAACAGCGGAATGTTCTCGACGAGCCGGATTCTCTATAATCTCGGGAATCAAAAACAGGCACCTCAATCATTTTCAAAGCTCAATAAAAATCATGTGCCGGCGAATGCGTTGTTCGTCTCGACGCTGGTCGTCTCGGGTGGAGCCTTGTTGAGTAAATTACTTCCGGGACAAGCGTTCAGCATCGTCACAACGATCAGTGCAATCTGTTTCATTTGGGTCTGGGGTGTCATTCTCGTCTGTCACTTGAAATATAAGAAAACACAGCCGGAATTGCATGCCGCCTCCACATTCAAAGCGCCGTTGACACCTTTCGTCAACTACCTCGTGCTCGGTCTGTTTACACTGATTTTAATCGTCATGCTCGTCGCGGACGAAACACGTCCGGCCTTGCTCCTGACACCGGTCTGGTTCATCGGATTGTTTATCCTGTATCAGCTGCGGACGAAAAAACATCAAAAAGCAGAGCGTCACAGTGCGTAATGCATCAAGGAAATAAACAAAGACCCGATTCCCCGCCAAGTAAGGCAGGGAACCGGGTCTTATTTGTTGAGACGATACTCAGCTGTGAAACGCTCCATCCGCCAGCTGTTTCTTCAAGGCGGTCGCCTTTTTGCGAATCGCCTGCTGATCCGCTTTGTCCCGTTTTGCCCACTGCCGGTACATCATCGACATCCGTTGGTTGCCGGAGAAACGTTCCTCGTGCCGGGCGATGAAGTCCCAGTATAAGGCGTTGAACGGACAGGCATTGTCGCCAAGCGCATCCTTCTGGTTAAAGGGACAGTTCCCGCAATCGCTCATCTTATGGATATAGTTCGCCGAGGCAATATACGGTTTCGTCGACAGGAGACCGCCGTCGGCATGCAAGGCCATCCCGAGCACATTCGGCAGGACGACCCAGTCATAGGCATCGATGTACATTTCGTTGAACCAATCCGCCGTCTGCTGCGGGGAAATCTCAAACAGATTGGCAAAGTTCCCGAGTACCATCAGCCGCTGAATGTGGTGATTGTGCGCATTTTCGATGACAGGTCGCAACGACTCTGCGACACACGTCATCGTCGTTTCGCCGTCCCAAAAGAAGTCCGGCAAGTCCCGGTTGTGTTGCAGGACATTGACCTGTTCGTACCCCGGCATCTCACTTAAATAAACCGCCCGCATGTATTCGCGCCAACCGAGAATTTGCCGGATGAATCCTTCGACGGCATTAAGCGGTGCCTCCTGCTCTTCCAGTGCGGCCGCTGCCGCTTTGATGACTTCGTCCGGTGACAGTAAGCCGATATTGATCGACGAAGAGAGCAGCGAGTGGGATAACGTATCTTCTCCCGTCAGCATCGCATCCTGATAGGTCCCGAACGTCTCAAGCCGTTCCTCGATGAACCGGGCGAGTGCGCGCTGCGCTTCCGCTCGGGTGACCGGCCAGTGGAACGTCTTAATCTCCCCCGGGTGATTGGCAAACGACGTGTCGACCTTTTTCATGACATCACGTGTAATCTGATCCGGTCGGAATCGGATCGGTGCTTTAAAATCCACACCATCCTTCGCCGATTTCCGATTCTCCGCATCAAACGACCACTTTCCGCCGACCGGTTTATTTCCATTCATCAACAAGCGATGGTCTTTGCGAAGCTGCCGGTAAAACCGGTCCATCTTCCACGGTTTATCCCCAAGTAGTGCCACGGCTTCGTCCTGCGTCAATAAAAAGAGCGGAACATCGGAACAAATATCGACAGTGATCGTCTTCGGAAGACCTTCTTGAAACTTTCTCATGACACGGCGCATCGGTTCGGCTGTCAGGGCTGTATAGAGGAGGTACGTCGGTTTGTACTGCTTCTGGTGCTGCTTCCAAGCATCGTCAAACGAGTCCGCTTCCCGGTAATCGACTGTAAATCCTTTGTCCCGGAGTTCTTCTGCGAAATGACGCATCGCCGAAAAGATCAGCACTAATTTTTGTTTATGATACGCTTTCCAGGTCGAGCGGGACGTTGCTTCGACCATCAGGATGATGTCCTCTTTCGGATCGGCTTCCGTCAGAAGCGGTAAGCTGTGACTGAGTTGATTACCGAAAATCCAGCGTGTCGCCATGAATGGTTCCCCCTTCTTCTTCTATAAGAGTATATATCCGCTTTTTCTAAAAGTATGTCTTAGGATGTGCGCATTCAATTCAGGGAAAGTATATTTATTTTTAACGGGAAACACTCGATATTTTAATTTATGAACGACCTGTGATAGGGTTATACTGGAAAGGTAAGTTGTCGTCATACGAGCGCTTTCAACTGGTATGACAGGTCCATAATATCAAACGGGGATAGGAAGGATATCATGAGCAGTATGCCTAAACAAACAGATGTTATTTTGATTGGTGCTGGAGTCATGAGCGCAACGTTAGGGGTCTTATTAAAAGAGCTTGCGCCGGACATGAAGATTAAAGTATTCGAGAAGTTAGCGAGTGCTGGGGAAGAAAGCTCAAATGAATGGAATAACGCGGGGACGGGTCACGCTGCACTTTGTGAACTGAACTATACGACGGAAAACGCCGACGGAACGATCGACATCAGCAAGGCCGTTAAGGTCAACGAACAGTTCCAACTGTCGCGCCAATTTTGGTCGCACCTCGTCAAAGAACAAGTCTTGCCGAATCCGAAAGAATTCATCATGCCGATTCCACATATGAGTATGGTCGAAGGCGCGGAAAACGTCACGTTCCTGAAAAAACGATTGGAAGCGCTATCAGCTAATCCGTTGTTTAAAGGGATGGAGTTTTCGGAAGATCCGGAACAACTCAAACAATGGATTCCATTGATTATGGAAGGCCGGACATCACCGGAACCGATCGCAGCCACGAAAATCGATTCGGGAACAGACGTCAATTTCGGTGCGTTGACACGGATTCTGTTTGATCACTTAAAACAACTCGATGTCGAGATCAACTACGGTCATGGCGTTGAAGATTTGAAACGGGTCGACGGCGGCTGGGAAATCAAAGTCAAAAATGACCAAGACAACCGGATCGAACACCATACGGCGAAGTTCGTCTTTATCGGCGGTGGTGGCGGCAGTCTGCCATTACTTCAAAAAACAGGTATTCCGGAGTCGAAACAGATTGGCGGATTCCCGGTCAGCGGCTTATTCCTCGTCTGTAAAAACCCGGAAATCGCCGAGCGTCACCATGCGAAAGTCTACGGGAAAGCCAAAGTCGGTGCGCCACCGATGTCTGTCCCGCACTTGGATACACGTTACATCGACGGTCAAAAGTCATTGTTATTCGGACCGTTCGCCGGCTTCTCGCCGAAGTTCCTCAAAACCGGATCGAATCTTGATTTGATCACATCGGTTAAACCGAACAATGTCTTGACGATGCTGGCGGCAGGAGCAAAAGAGATGGGACTGACGAAGTACTTGATCGAGCAGGTCTTACTGTCGACGGAACAACGGATGAACGAACTGCGTGAGTTCATCCCGAATGCGAAGACGGAAGACTGGGATGTCGTCGTTGCCGGACAACGGGTTCAGGTCATCAAAGATACACCGCAAGGCAAGGGGACACTTCAGTTCGGAACGGAAGTCGTCAGTGCGGCAGACGGTTCGGTTGCAGCGTTGCTCGGTGCGTCACCAGGTGCTTCAACAGCTGTACCGGTCATGCTGGAAGTGCTGGCCAAGTGTTTCCCGGATCAACTGCCTAGCTGGGAAGCGAAAATCAAAGAAATGATTCCGTCGTACGGCACGTCACTCGTCGCGAATCCGGAACTCTTTGATCAAATCCACGCCGAAACAACAAAAACACTCGAATTGACGGAAGCACAGCCGATTCGTTAAACACATTATATAAAATAACAAAACCCCGTTCTCTTGAAGAGAGCGGGGTTGTTTGTGTGAAGTCAGCCTCGTTGACGGAAGAAACGTGTTTTCTTTAGGGCAATCCCGACTGGAATCGCGACAAGAATTCCGACGACGTTTTGTGTGATGTTACCTGGAATCGATAATGCTGGAGCTACCCAGTTACTGTACAAAATCCCTTCGCAGATATAATAGACAGCGAGCATGGCGGGAACCGATGCAATCATAGCAAGCAGATTGACACCGGGCTTTGTTCCGTTACGTCCATATGTCCAAGCAATCCAACCCACGATGAATCCTTGTAAACCGCGACCGACAAAGGAGAAAGGCGCCCAAAGTGCCCAACCAGACATGATATCGAAAAGTCCCATCCCAACTGCACCGGCAATCATTGCTGTCCGAGGTCCGAAGAGAATTGCGATCAGGAACAACATCGCTGTTCCCATGTGGACGAGTCCGCCATTTGCCGCAATCGGCAATTTAATATTAATGAAAAATGTAGCAACAAAAACAAGTGCAATCGACATTGAAGTGATGACGAGTTGCCGGGTACGAGTGCTTGAATACGGTGCTGCTTTTTGCATGTGTCAGACCTTCTTTATGATAGATTTTGAATACTCTCAATCTATCAGATATCTGGACTAGCTAAAAGTATCAATTTCAAACAATTTATAGGGGTCAGTTTGAACTTTGACCTCTAATGATGAAAGTATGCGCCCGAAAGAGGATGTCCCGTGACTTCTACGGGAAAAAGCGCGTTTACGCGCTGGTAGAGGCAGGCGAGACCCGGCTTTAAGACCTGTTGGTCGCCAAAGCCGCGGCTTGCGCCTCGCCCGAGAAAAGCACGGGAAAAATTCTCTTTTGTTCGTAGCGATTCTGTTCATACTAGATTTTACAATCAAAAAACGCCTTGCCGAAGCAAGACGTTTTCATCATCAGTTACGAATCATATAATCGAAAGCACCGAGTGCTGCGGTAGCACCTGATCCCATCGAGATGATGATCTGTTTGTAAGCACTGTCCGTACAATCGCCGGCTGCAAAGACACCCGGGATGTTCGTTGCGCCATGACGGTCAACAAGGATTTCACCGAACTTGTTGCGTTCGATTATTTCGCCGAGCCAGTCTGTATTTGGCACAAGACCGATCTGGACGAAAACGCCTTCGAGCTCGACATGGTGCTCAGCACCTGTTTCGCGTTCGACATACGTGATGCCGTTCACTTTATCCGTACCCGTGATTTCCTTCGTCTGGGCGTTGGCAACGACCGTGACGTTCGGAAGACTCGCGAGACGGTCTTGTAAGACCGCGTCCGCTTTCAGTTCCGGTGCAAATTCAAGCACCGTCACATGTTTGACAAGACCGGCAAGATCGATGGCCGCTTCGACACCGGAATTCCCGCCGCCGATGACAGCGACACGTTTTCCTTCGAAGAGTGGACCGTCACAGTGAGGACAGTACGCAACCCCTTTATTCTTGAATTCAAGTTCGCCCGGCACACCGATGTTGCGCCAGCGTGCTCCTGTTGAGAGAATCAAACTCTTTGTTTTCAAGACCGCACCGTTTTCAAGCTCCAGCTCAACGAGGTCTTTTTTCTCAAGACGTGTCGCCCGTTGAAGGTTCATGACATCGATCCCGTACTCTTTGACGTGTTCTTCAAGACTCGCCACGAGTTTCGGACCTTCCGTATACTTCATGCTGATGAAGTTCTCGATACTCATTGTATCCATGACTTGACCGCCGAAACGTTCCGCGACGATTCCCGTCCGGATACCTTTACGTGCCGCATAAATCGCAGCACTGGCACCGGCAGGACCGCCACCGACGACAAGAACGTCGTACGGGTCTTTGTCCGCAAAATCAGAAGCGTCGACACCTGTGCCGAGTTTTGCGAGAATCTCTTCGAGCGACATCCGACCGTTTCCGAACGCTTCGCCGTTGACGAAGACTGTCGGGACAGCCATGATTTCTTTTGCTTCGACTTCCTGTTTAAAGGCACCGCCGTCAATCATCGTGTGGCTGATGTTCGGGTTCAGAACACTCATGACGTTTAGGGCTTGAACGACATCCGGACAGTTGTGGCAGCTGAGACTGATGTACGATTCGAAATGATACGTTTCTTTGATACCTTTGATCTGGTCGATCAGTGCGGCGTCGATTTTCGGCGCGCGACCGCTGACTTGGAGTAACGCCAAGACGAGGGACGTGAACTCGTGACCGAGTGGAATCCCGGCAAACGTAATCCCGCTCTCTTCCCCGACACGGTTGACGCTGAAGCTTGGTGTCCGCGGCAAGGCCGCCTGTTCGATGCTGATGCGTGGTGACATGCTCGCGATTTCTTCGACGAGCTCGCTCATCTCAAGAGAAACGGAGTCTGTCCCGGCGCTGACCGCGAGGACAAGATCTCCTTCCAATAAATCGAGGTATTGAGCGAGTTGTGCTTTAATATCTGCTGCTAAAGCCATCTCAAATCCGCTCCTTAAATTTTTCCGACGAGGTCAAGGCTCGGTGTAAGTGTTGCAGAACCTTCTTCCCATTTAGCTGGGCAAACTTCGCCTGGATTGTTGCGTACGTATTGTGCTGCTTTGATTTTGTTGACGAGTGTGCTTGCGTCACGGCCGATTCCGCCAGCGTTGATTTCAACTGTTTGGATGACACCGTCTGGATCGATGATGAACGTCCCGCGGTCTGCAAGTCCGTCTTGCTCGTTTAAGACTTCGAAGTTACGTGAGATGACGTGTGACGGGTCACCAATCATGACGTACTCGATTTTACCGATTGTTTCTGAAGTTTCGTGCCATGCTTTATGTGTAAAGTGCGTGTCTGTTGAAACTGAGTACACTTCAACGTCGAGCGCTTTGAGTGTTGCGTATTGGTTTTGAAGATCTTCGAGCTCAGTCGGGCAAACGAATGTAAAGTCTGCTGGGTAGAAACAAACGACACTCCATTTTCCACGAAGGTTGGCATCTGTAAGATCGACGAACTCTCCGTTGTGGAATGCTGATGCACTAAATGGTTTTACTTCACTTCCGATTAAAGACATGATAAAAATCCTCCTGTTGGGTTCTATTTAAGAATCTGTTCTAGTAGAAAGTAAAAACTGTATCTATCACACTAGAATAATTCTAATCTAATACTAATTTCATATAGACGCTTAGTTTTGTCAAGACATAACCTGCAATTTCCTATTCTGATAAACAAAGTGTGAACAAAAAAAGAACTTCCATTTCCTTAAATGAAACAGGAAATGAAAGCTGTATAAGTTACTGCCAGTCCGTATGGAACGTTCCTTCGCGATCGGTCCGGGCATACGTATGGGCTCCGAAATAATCACGCTGGGCTTGCAAGATGTTCGCATTGGAGTTCGCCGTCCGGTAGCTGTCGTAATAAGTCAGCGATGTGCTGAGACACGGAGCAGCGAGTCCGGATAATGAACTTTCAGCGACCACCTGACGCAGTGACGTTTGATAGGCCTGAACTTTGTCCGCGAAGTACGGTGCAAGCATTAAGTTCGCAAGCGACTCGTCTTTCGCAAACGCCTCACTAATGACATTGAGGAACTCGGCACGGATGATACAGCCGCCTCGGAAAATCAAGGCGATTTCTTCAAGACGTAAGTTCCAGTCGTATAGTTCGGATGACGTCCGGTACTGTGTGAACCCTTGCGCGTAAGCCGCGATTTTCCCCATGTAGAGCGCTTGGCGGATCCGTTCGATCCAGACGTCTTTATCGAGCATCTCACGGGCTTCCGGTCCACCGAGGACGGAAGCAGCAGCGACACGTTCTTCTTTGACGGCAGAAAGATAGCGGGCGAAGAGGGCTTCCGTAATGATGGACGAAGCAATCCCGTTATCAATCGATTGCATGCTCGTCCATTTGCCTGTCCCTTTTTGACCGGCTTGATCCAGGATGACATCAATCAACGGAAGACCGGTTTCGTCATCTTTTTTGCGGAGAATATCGGCTGTAATCTCGATCAGATAACTTTTCAGCTCGCCTTCATTCCAAGATGCGAAGACATCCGCGATTTCTTCGACGTCGAGTCCGAGACGAACCCGGAGGAAACTGTACGCTTCCGCGATCAGCTGCATGTCGGCATATTCGATCCCGTTGTGAACCATCTTGACGAAGTGGCCGGCCCCTTTTGGTCCGATGTAGACGCAACACGGTTCGCCGTTCACTTGTGCCGCAATCTTCGTCAAAATCGGCGCGACTTGTTCGTAGGCTTCTTTTGTACCGCCCGGCATGATGGCAGGGCCGGTTCGCGCACCGACTTCACCGCCGGAGACGCCGACACCGATGTATTCGATTCCGTGTTGTTGCAACTGATCAAAGCGGCGTTCCGTATCATGGAAATGCGAGTTTCCACCGTCCATGATGATGTCGCCTGCTTCAAGATGTGGAATCAGGGACTCGATGACCGAATCAATCGCACTTCCTGCCGTAACCATGACGAAAATTTTTCGTGGACGGGCAAGGGATTGGACAAAATCTGCGACCTCGTAATAAGGATGTAGCGACAATCCTTCGTTATGTGCCATTAAGTCATCCGTTAAATCACGGGTGTAGTTATAGACAGCGACGTCTTCCTGATGACTTGCCATGTTGAGGGCGATGTTGCGCCCCATGACGCCCAGTCCGATGACTCCGATTGAATGTAGCATAGTATACCGACTCCTTTTTTAGACGACGAGACTGAGCAGGAGGACGAATCCAAGTCCGAAGACGGAAATGATTGTCTCAAGCAAGGTCCACGTCGCGAAAGTTTCTTTCATCGTTAATCCAAAATATTCTTTAAACATCCAGAACCCGGCGTCGTTGACGTGTGAAGCGATCAAACTGCCGGCTCCCGTTGCGAGGACGACAAGTGCGAGATTGACATCCGATTGACCAAGCAACGGAATGACGAGCCCGGCTGTCGTCAGTGAAGCGACGGTTGCCGAACCAAGTGAAATCCGTAAGATGGCGGCGATGATCCATGCGAGTAAAATTGGTGATAATGTCGTATCTTCAAACATCTGAGCGACGAACTTACCAACACCGCCGTCAATCAGGACCTGCTTAAAGGCACCGCCGCCGCCGATGATCAGTAGCATCATTCCGATTTGTGTGATGGCCGTCGTACAAGAATCCATGACGGTTTTAATGGGAATCTGACGCGCCAGTCCCATCGTGTAGATAGCGAAAAGCAAGGAAATCAGCATCGCCGTCGATGCGTTTCCGATGAATTGAACGGCAGATAAAACACTGTTACTTTCCCAACCAAGCGTTTTTTGCAATAACGTTAAAATCGTTGCGATCGACATCAGGAGGACAGGCAGCATCGCTGTGAAGACACTGATACCGAATCCTGGTGTCTCGTCTAAATTAAATTCTTTTTGTTCCCCGAGTGAAGCGATGTTGCCGGTTTTCTTGAATGAATCCGGAACGATCCGTTTCGCAATTTTTGTAAAGATGGGTCCTGCAATGATGACGGTCGGTACGGCTACAATAAAGCCGTATAAGAGAACTTGACCAAGGTCAGCTCCGTATTCCCCGGCAATAACGGTCGGTCCTGGGTGAGGCGGAAGAAAGCCGTGTGTGACGGAAAGGGCAGCAACCATCGGAATCCCGAGATAAAGGATCGAGACGCGTAACTGACGTGAGATGGCGAAGACGATTGGAATCAACAACACCAAGCCGACTTCAAAGAATAACGCAATCCCGATGATGAATGAGGCGACAACGACAGCCCATTGGATGTTCTTTTCCCCAAACTTCGCGACAAGCGTCATCGCGATCCGTTGCGCACCACCTGCGTCGGCAATCAATTTTCCGAGCATGGCACCAAGTCCGAAGATCAAGGCGAGGTGACCAAGCGTTCCGCCGAGACCGGCTTCAATCGTCGTGACGATTTGATCAAGCGGCATTCCAAGCAGTAAAGCGACGACGAACGAGACGATGATTAAAGAAACGAACGTGTTTAATTTTAACCCCATAATTAAAACGAGTAACAGAATAATCCCGATAGCAACAATGACTAATGGCATGTGACTTCCCCCAAAAACTTAAATTAAATTTCTTTTTGAATCAGACCCCGTTGATACGTAGCGATGCGTCGATAATCCGTTTCCAGGACACGTGCCAAACTGATGAAGATCGGCAGTAACTGACGGTATTCGTGCATTGCTTCCTCATTTGGCACATGGCGATGTGTATCGCCTATCATGTCTGCTGCCACTTCGAACGAATCGACTTCCCCTGTCGCATACAATCCGAGAATACAGGCCCCGAGACATGAACTTTCAAAACTTTCCGGAATGACGACTTCCGATTCGAAAATATCCGCCATCATTTGACGCCACACTTCAGAACGGGCGAACCCCCCGGTTGCCTGAATCCGTGTGACCGGACCATCCATACATTCGATTAACGCCAGGAAGACAGTGTACAAGTTATAAATGACACCTTCGAGGGCGGCCCGAATCATATGTTCCTTTTTGTGTGACAGCGTCAAGCCGAAGAAAGAACCGCTGACATCCGGATTCCAAAGCGGAGCACGCTCGCCGGACAAATACGGGTGGAACAGTAAACCGTCTGATCCGGGACGGACGCGTTCGGCGATTTTCGTCAGGACGGCATATGGATCAATACCAAGACGTTTCGCGGTCTCGACTTCCGCCGAGGCCAGTTCGTCACGAATCCAGCGTAAGACCATGCCGCCGTTATTGACCGGTCCACCGATGACCCAATGGTTCTCGGTTAAGGCGTAACAGAAGATCCGGCCTTTTTCATCCGTTTGCGGACGGTCGATGATCGTCCGGATGGCGCCGCTCGTTCCGATCGTAATGGCGATTTCGCCTTTCCGGATCGCGTTAACCCCGAGATTCGACAGGACGCCGTCGCTTGCCCCGATCAGGAACGGTGTAGAAGGATCTAGGCCAATTTGTTTGGCGTATTCCGGTGCTAAATCGGTAAAGGACGTTGTCGTCGAAACCGGTCGCGACAATTTGGTTGCATCGATGCCTGCGACCTGTAACGCTTCCGCATCCCAGTCGAGATCATGGATGTTGAATAAACCGGTCGCTGAAGCGAGTGAATGGTCGATGACATATTGTCCAAACAGACGCTGGAAGACAAATTCCTTGATGCCGATGTATTTTTTCGTCCGCGCGGCAATGTCCGGATGTTCTTCGACGAGCCAGCAAATCTTACTGAGCGGCGACATCGGATGGACCGGAGTTCCGGTGCGGTGATAAATCGAGTAACCGTACTGTTCCTTGATTCGGTTCGACCAGACTTCGCTCCGGCTGTCGGCCCACGTGATGCAGGCGGTCAGCGGTTGATCGTGTTCATCTATCGCAATCAAGCTGTGCATCGCACTGCTGAAGGCGACGAACTTCGGTTGCTCGGTCGGATGTTGTTTCGTCATCAACCGGATGCTTTCGAGCACGGCATGGAAGATCTCTTCCGGATCCTGCTCCGCCGTCGAACGATTCGGCGTGTGCAGCGGATAACCGACGTTCGTTTGTCCGACGACTTCCCCTTTTGTCGTAAAGAGTACGGCTTTGGTGCTCGTCGTCCCGATATCAATCCCTAGCATGTGTTCAGTCATGTGGTTCGACTCCTTTCGTCATCAGTTGTTGCGATTTCCATAAATCCTCAACTTCTTGCACATCATCGAAGTTCTGATGCAGCGAAGCAATCATTCGTTTGCGGTCGCCGGTCTCGATTGCTTCGATGTAGAGGGCGGGCATGGTTCTCGAGAATCCGGTCAAAATCTTCTATATCGTCTTCGATTCGTTGACGCATCGACAGCAGGATGAAGCTTTCCATGACAGGTTTGAGATTCTGCCACATCATGCTGACGTATCCGTGGTCAATTGACCGGATAATTGTTTCATGGAACAAAACATCCTGATAGGAAAATTCATCTGCGTCTTTGTATTTGACGGCAATTTTCATCATTTCGAGCACCTTGCTCAGTTCACGAACCAGGTCCTTTCGATCCATCTTAACGATCCGCTCGAAGACGAACGTCTCGATTAACAGACGGACATCGTAAATTTCCTGGATGTCTTGTTTGGACAGTCCGACGACGACGGCGCCCATGCGTTCCAACCGGATGATGCGTTCTGACGCCAATACCTTCAGGGCATCCCGGACAGGAGACCGGCTGACGGAAAAATCAGCAGCCAGTTTGTTTTCGGATAGGACGGTACCGCTCTCGATCTTGCCGGAAATGATCCGCATCCGCAGTTCATGGGCGACACGATCACCGGCGGATGCTTTTGATAACCATTTAATCGGGTATAAAAGATCAGACATAAAAAACACCCTCTTTGTCGAATAAGTATACTTGTATACAAGTAGTATAAACGAGGAAAACTAAAATGCAAGCGCTTTAATTAAATTGTCATCTTTATCAAAATTACGGCTTTTCGATGTGATAGGCTAGAGAACGAAAGCGTAGAACAGATCGGAAGACATCAGTCAGATGGAGGGATAAAATGAAAATTTTAGTAGTCGGTGCCGGTGCCGTCGGTGGTTATTTCGGGGCACGATTGGCGGAAAAAGGGGAAGACGTCACATTTTTAGTCCGTGAACGCCGGTTTGAGGAATTGCGTGCGGGACTTCAGGTCAAGAGTCTGCATGGAGATATTACCTGTTCTCCGCGTCTGATCCGGACCGGAGAAAAAGGAACGTTTGATGTCATTCTTTTATCGACCAAGGCCTATCATCTGGAGCAGGTGTTAGAGGACATCGAACCGTTCGTCGCAACCGATACATATATTTTGCCGTTGCTAAACGGAATGGCCCATTTAAAGCAACTGGAGCAACACTTCGGAGCGGAACGTGTGCTGGGCGGACTCTGTTTCATCGAATCAACGCTTGATGGAAAAGGACACATCGTACAGACGAGTCCGTCCCACCATCTGTTATTTGGTCCATTGCCGGGAACGCGGACAGACCGCTTGGAAGAATTGAAACAGCATTTGACCGGAACAGCGGCTCCGATCAACTATTCAGATACGATTATCCGCGATATGTGGAATAAGTATCTGTTCATCACGACGTTTTCCGGTGTGACATCCTTGTTCCGGTCTTCGATCGGTCCAATCCGTTCGCAGGAACAAGGCATGAGGATGATCCGCCGCCTGGCAACGGAAGCGAAAGCGGCGATGGAACGGCAAGGGGCGATATTCATTGAAAACATCGAGCAAATTCAGGAAAAACAGATACTGCAGATGAACGAGACGATGAAATCTTCACTTCAGCGAGATATTGAAAAAGGTAATGATGTCGAGTCCGAGCACCTTTTTGGAAAACTATTGATGACATCAGATATAAAGCGTTATCCATTACTTTTGTCTGTTTATCTCAACCTACAGATTTATCGTTCCATTAGAAGTTAATTGGTTTCAAATAAAAATGTACTGAAAGAGTTGTTCTATATAGTCTGAATTGTGTTGACAATTCAGAACAGGGTTGGTACTGTTATGAAAAATTACATTCTTATCCAGAGAGGTGGAGGGACTGGCCCTTTGAAGCCTCAGCAACAGGTCGAAAGATACTGTGCTAATTCCTGCGGGTGTTGTACCCGATCGATAAGCTTCCTTTGATTGTCGACCGACGCACCCATGCATGTGGGTGCGTTTTTTTTTAGTTTAAAGAGAAAAAGAGGAGTGTGGAGGAGCAATGAAAGAAGGAACGTTTCGGCGGAAAATGGAATCCCGGCATATCGTCATGTTGTCACTCGGCGGTGTCATCGGGACCGGATTATTTTTAAGTACAGGCTATACGCTCGAGCAGGCCGGTCGGGTCGGCACGATTTTATCTTACCTGGTCGGAGCGCTGGCGATTTATCTGGTAATGCTTTGTCTAGGGGAGCTGGCGGTACATATGCCGGAGACGGGTGCCTTTCACAGCTACGCGACGAAATATATTGGATCCGGAACAGGCTATACCGTCGCCTGGCTTTACTGGCTGACTTGGACGGTCGCGCTCGGTTCGGAATTTACGGCAGCCGGTTTATTGATGCAACGCTGGTTTCCGGATGTTCCGGTCTGGCTGTTCAGTGCTTTATTCGTCGTCATGATTTTAGGCATCAATGTCTTGACGGTCCGCTTGTTCGCGGAAGTTGAATTTTGGTTTTCTGCCGTCAAGGTGCTGACGATTTTAGTGTTCATCGTCTTAGGAACAGCAGCAATCGTCGGATTCTTGCCCCTCGCGGACGGCTCACAAGCACCGCTTCTCGCTCCGTTGACGGAGGGGGGCCTGTTTCCGAACGGAGCGTTCGCGATCTTGATGACGATGCTTGCCGTTAACTTTGCCTATTCCGGAACAGAGTTAATCGGGATTGCAGCAGGTGAGGCGGTCGATCCGAAACGGACGGTTCCTCTCGCCATTCGAACAACAGTCTTCCGGCTCGTCTTATTTTTTGTCGGGACGATCATTGTTCTTGCGATTCTGTTACCAAATGATTCAAAAGGAGTGCTTGAAAGTCCATTCGTTGCTGTGTTTGAACGGATCGGTCTTCCGTTTGCAGCAGACATCATGAACTTCGTCATTCTGACCGCGATTTTGTCAGCAGCGAACTCGGGTCTGTACGCCGCATCACGGATGTTGTGGTCTTTATCCGATCAACGGATGATTACGCCGTACTTTTCTAAATTAAATGCGAGCGGAGTGCCGACACGTGCCGTTCTCTTCAGTATGCTCGGTGGTCTGCTTGCCCTGTTCTCCAGCGTCTATGCACCGGGTTCCGTCTACATTGCGCTTGTCTCGATCTCGGGACTGGCAGTCGTCGTTGTCTGGATGAGTATCAGCGCCTCACAGTTCATGTTCCGCAAGCGCTATCTGCAAGAGGGGCATGATCTAAACGATTTGGTTTACCGGACGCCCTGGTATCCGTTTGTACCGATTCTGTCGTTTTTAATGTGTTTGGCTTCATTGATCGGAATCGCCTTTGATCCGACGCAACGGGTCGCCCTCTATTTCGGGGTTCCGTTTATCGCGGTCTGTTACATCGTTCATCATCTGACAAAAACATCATGGAAACGGAGTGTGGAAGATGTCAAAGAACAACAATCCAGTTGAACAACTGTTAAAAGAAAAACCCTATATTTTATTGGACGGAGCACTGGCGACGGAACTTGAACGCCATGGGAGAAATCTCGATGATCCGCTTTGGTCGGCCCGGGTACTGCTTGAAGAACCGGAACAGATTCACCGCGTCCATGCGGATTATTTTAAAATCGGGGCGGATTGCGCCATCACGTCCAGCTACCAAGCGAGTGTCGCCGGCTTCAGCAGCCGGGGGATTAAAGAAGAGGAAGCGATCGAGCTGATGAAACAAACGGTCTATCTGGCACAGCAGGCACGTGCGGAAACCGGACCGGCAGCGGATCACGCTTTGATTGCGGGATCGATTGGTCCTTACGGTGCCTATCTCTCGGACGGATCCGAATACATCGGTCATTACGGAGTCGACGATGCGCAACTTGAAGCTTTCCACCGTCCTCGTCTGGAAGCGTTAATCGCGGCAGGGGCGGACGTGTTGGCATTTGAGACGATTCCCTCCTTGCAGGAAGCGAAAATGCTGTTCCGGCTGCTCGAGGAGTTTCCGGAACAATCGGCCTGGCTTGCCTTTTCCCTGCGTGACGCAACACACATCAGTGAAGGAACACCGTTGAGTGAATGTATCGAAGCGTTAGGAGATCATCCGCAACTGGCGGCGATCGGCGCGAACTGTTTTCCGGCATCGATTGCGACAGAGTTCATCACGACATTAAAACAACTGACCGATGTCCCGATTATCGTCTATCCGAATTCCGGTGAGCAGTATGATCCGGTCAGCAAGACCTGGTCCGGTGAAACAGTGTGTACAGCGTTTGAAGACATTGCTCCGGAATGGTATGCCGCAGGTGCCCGGTTAATCGGCGGATGTTGTCGGACGACACCGGAGCAGATTGAGCGGATTCAGCAAAAGGTGACAATCGGTTAACCGGAATTCGTATCTAATGAAGGGCAAAAAAGAGAGCGGAATTTTGCATCCGTCCTCTTTTTAGACTGATATTTCGTATTTTCAGAAACTCACCGTTCCCGTAATCCCTGATTAAACTGTTTCAGCAGTCGGCCAAATGACTCGGTATCCTCATCCGGCCAGTTGGTTAACAACCGTTCGATGCTCGTCAGACGGGCTGTCCGGTAAATCTCGAGCTCCTGTTGACCGTAATCGGTGATGTTGTAAAAGAAGGCACGGCCGTCTGTCGGGTCTTTTATTTTTTCGACTAATTTTTTCTGATCGAGCGCAGCAGCTTGCCGGCTGACGGTCGAGACGTCAAGTTGTAACTCACGGGCAAGGGTTTTGACACCGACTTGGCCAGAAGGTAATAACTGGCGCAAAAGCAGGTAGGAAGCACGGTCCAAGTTCCGATTATCCGCCGTTGCCGTCGTTAAACGGCGAATGAGAATCGCCAGTTCCAGTTCGATTGTTTCCAGGGATTGATTCGACATGTTGTCACCTCTCATTAGCATTCATTGCCCTCATCATTACGCATGAGCTGTCCTCTGTCAATCAAAGGCAGGCTTCTTGACAAGGTTATAGTTGTATTATACAATCATAAATGTTATTTAATTGTATCGTGAAACTTATTGTTATGAACTTATTTTAATTACATCTTTTAATTACAGCATCTGATGAAGGAGAATTCCGATGAAAGCTTATCAATCGATGAAAGAAACAGTCATTACCGTCAACGAACAGGATACGATCCGCACGGTGGTTGAACGTTTTATCACGTCCGGTATCAGTGGGGTTCCGGTCGTCAACGGAGAGCAGGAAGTCGTCGGCTATATCAGCGACGGCGATATCATGCGGGCCATCGGCAAACATAAAGACATCATTGTCGATACGTTTTTGTACGTCGATGTCATCAAAGGTGATGACGAAAATTACGAAGAACGGGTCCGTCACATCTTGACGCGACCGGTCATGGAGATGGCACGCCGGAAAGTCGTGACGGCTACGACAGAAACGGAAATGGAAGAAATTGCGGCGACACTCGGCGCAAAACGAATTAAAAAATTACCGATTCTCAAAGACGGAAAGCTCGTCGGAATCATCAGTCGCGGTGACGTCATCCGTCACTCCTTTAAACAGTTTATTTAAGAAAGAAGGATTTATATGGCTCTTGCTGAAAAAACAACAACACTTGCGCCTGAAACAGTCTTAGCGGAAAGTAAACACGGTTTGCTGCATCAACCGATTGCTGTTTGGGCCGTATTTTTTGCCAGTATCACGGCATTCATGGGAATGGGGCTCGTCAATCCGGTTTTACCGACGATTGCTGAAAACCTGGAAGCTTCCAAAAGTGAAGTCACACTCTTATTTACAAGCTATAACGCCGTCATGGCGTTTGCGATGCTGATCACCGGTGCGATTTCTTCGCGGATCGGTCAAAAAGGAACACTGATGCTCGGGATTGCCGTCATCGCTACGGTTGCCGGTTTTGCATCACAAGCCGACAGCATCTGGACACTCGTCGCGTTACGCGGTGGTTGGGGACTCGGGAATGCACTGTTCGTTGCAACAGCACTTGCAGCAATCGTCTCGCTGTCATCCGGCGGAACGGCGAAAGCAATCATCTTATATGAAGCAGCAGTCGGTCTCGGGATTTCAATCGGTCCACTGCTCGGCGGAACACTCGGTTCAATCACATGGCGCGCACCTTTCATGGGTGTTGCGACGATCATGGTCATCGCGTTCCTCGTCTTGTTATTCCTGATGCCGAAACCGGTCGCAACCGCAACACCGGCGAAAAAGATTTCGTTGATTGCGCCGTTCCAGGCCATGAAACACCGGTCTTTACTGACGCTCGGAATCGTCGCCGCCTTATATAACGTCGGATTCTTCACGATCATGGCCTATGCACCGTTCGTCATGAAATTACCGGCAAAAGGACTCGGTTTCGTCTTCCTCGGTTGGGGAATGTTGCTTGCGTTGACATCCGTGTTAACAGCACCAAAATTAAAACAATGGCTCGGCACAATTAAAGCAATGGTACTGATGCTTCTCCTGTTTGCTGTCTTGTTATTGTTAATGGGGATCTTTACGGAAACACCAGCTGTCGTCATCGTCTGTGTCATTCTTGCCGGGGCAGTTCTCGGGAATAACAACACCTTGATTACGACAGCCGTCATGGATGCAGCACCGGTCGAACGTTCGACAGCATCCGCTGCATACAGTTTCTTACGTTTTCTCGGGGCAGCCATCGCGCCATTCATGGCCGGTAAATTGGCTGAAATCTACAATGCTAACCTGCCGTTTTATGTCGGCAGTGCGTTCGTCTTACTGTCTGTTGTCATCATCGGGGTTAATCTCAAACATATTCGTCATATCGACACAGCAGATAGCGGGCATTAAATTGAAACAGTAAACGAAACGTCCTTTCTTTCGCCAAATCAGCGGAAGCAGGGACGTTTTTTTGGGGAGCTTAGTATTTCGGATAGGTTGTTTCGAGAAAAGCGATCGAATGGACAATCAGTTCTCTTAAGACAAGCAGGTCGACATCTGCTAATTTAGTGATAGAGATGCAGCTTTTACCGCTCATGTGTTTGCCGAGGCGCGCGAGGTACTGGTCCCGCTCAATACCAGTCGCAAGATAAAGGCTGATATTCGTCTTGCGCGGCGAAAACCCGACGAGAAACGATTCGCCTTCGTGACCGGACGCATAATGGTAATGGTAATGTCCGCATCCGACGATGTTTTCTCCCCACATGACGGCCGGTTGCCCCGTCATTTCTTCGAAAATCTGGCGTAACTGTTCGCAGTCCGTTCGTTTCGTGACAGGTGTAATCTGACTTAAAAAGGCATCAACACTCTGATCTGTCGGCAACGTCTTTTGTGATGTACTCATCGGAAGTCTCCTTTCGTAAGAGGACAAACTATACCGGATTCGATATAAAACCATTCCCTGTCTGGCAGGCATTCATTCAAAAAGAGGTGATTTCGTTGAAACATATTATCCCGTTTACAGGATATGAGGAAACGCTGGCGTGGCACATCATGGAAGTGAATCGATCGTCGGCTGTATTAAAAATCGAAGTTTGGCATCAGGCTAAAAAAATTCATCAGATGACGTTGTCGTTTGAAGAGTATGACCGGTTTGCCGGTGAGTTCCGGATGGTACACGAACGGTTTCCGGGAAGCGTTTCTTTTAAAAATAGTGAGTTTGTCTTTGAATTGATTTACGACCGGCTTGGGCACGTCCGGATTGAATGGAGCCTTTCCGGTGAATCGAAACACGTACTGCCGTCCGATCAAAGTTACATCGGACAAGCCCTTGCTTTGATTGGTGTCTACCTGTGAAAATATTGGACCACGTCCAAACTTAAAAATATGCGACACTGTTAAGTAAGACTAGTTCATGTCAGAAGGAGTGAGTCAAGTAATGGATCGGATTTCAGAAGCAACATATATGACAGTAGATAAAAGTCCGCATTACCGGAGGATATTACGATTTTTTTATATCCAACATGAGCATTTACTGGAGTTTTTAGTCCCGGAAATGATATTAGAAGCGTTACAAGAAGATGAACTTTTTTTTGAGTATGATTTAGAACGCTTACATATGGATTTATCCCAACTCGTAAAGTGGGGGAATTTAACGGCGCAACAGGAAACAGGTCGGGTTCGTACGATTGAGGAATTCAAGAAACGTCGTTTTCGTTATCAGATTACGCCTTTTACAGTTGAATTTGAAAGAATGCTCATTCAATTCGAAGAAAAGGGTGATTATTTTAGCGGATCACTCGAGAAAACACAGTTTCAACGATTTCGTCATGTGTTGGAACAAATTCAAAACGTGGGGAAGTTATCAAACGAAGACTGTTCTCAATTGTGGAACGATTTAATCATGTATTTTAAAGCAATCAAACAAAATACATCCGATTATTTCGGATATTTACGAAGTGAGCAAACGGTCGAACAGATGCAGTCAGAAGCGTTCTTGATGTATAAAGATCGATTCACCCAGTATCTGAGTGACTTCATCATCACCCTCCAACGAACGTCATCGAGTATTCAGTTTTTATTTGAAAATCTGTCAGATGAGTATTTGCAGGAGTATCTTCAACGTGTAGAGGACCATCAATCTAAAAAAATCATTGGTCAATCCGTCGAAGGTAGTTTAGATGAATTGCTGATGACGTTTGCGAATATTAAACGTTGGTTCATTGGTAAGGAAGGTGAGATTAGCCAATATGATCTCATTCAACAACAAACAAACGAAGCAATCCGTCGTATGACGAGAATCGTGCAACGTTTTGGTGAACGACATCAATCGCGCCGTAGTCGTCAAGCGGACTACATGTACATCGCCAATTGGTTTTTAGAAAAGGATTCCTTAGAAGAAGCACATCGATTATCGGCGGTGCTGTTCGGAATGCGCGAAACGCGTCATCTGCACGCAGATTCCATTGCAACTGATCAAATGTACGCAGATATTTGGACCGAATCACCGGCTGTCCATGAACGTGTACCACTCGTCCGCGATTACCGTGAGCGGACACGGGCGAGTGCAGCGATTGATTATACAGAAGAGAAAGAGCGAGTGCGTGCTGAACATCTGGCGCGGCAACTCCATCAACAAGAAATCATGCATCGTCACCTCGATCAAGATACAATTCATCTTTCAGAAATGAGCGAAGTGGAACCGTTTGTCCGAAAAATATTCCTGGCTTGGGTGGCAAAGGCGATGATGCAGGAGAATCGAACCATCAAAACAGCATACGGTGATGTGATTCGTATTGAAATCGATGAAACGAAACAAATTGAATTGACTTCGACAGATGGAACTTTACGCATGCCGGATATGACGATTCACTTCATAGAGAGAAAGGAGCGTATTGGAACGAATGGATGAACTTGCAACGAACGCACTGAATGTATTGTTTGAGAAGTTTTGGATTATTCGCGATCAAGAACCAGACATGTACCGAACGATTCGCGATCGCGAGATGGTATTAAAACGACATCTGCAAGATAAATATGGGTTGGAACTTATCGTTCATCGATACTTCGCAAAGTTGGAAAAAATCCCTGTCGAACCACAACCTTGGATGGGCATTCAAACATTTGAGAAGACGACGGATTATGTGTTGTTTTGTTGTATCTTAGCGTTTCTTGAACGAAAGCGCGTCGATGAGCAGTTCTTGTTATCCGATTTGACCGAGTACGTGGCGGAAACCTATCCTGGATTTGAAAAAATCGAATGGTCTGTCTATACGATTCGACAATCATTGATTCGGGCAATGCGTGAAGTGATTGGTTTTAGTCTCATTCGAACGATTGACGGATATCTAGAAGGGTACCAATCGGATACGACGGAAGACGTGTTGTACGAAGTGACGATTTATGCAAAATACTTTATGCGTGCCTATCCTGATGATTTGACACGTTTTCATGATGAACATGAGTTGTTGGAGCAAGAGTGGAAACGTAGTCCTGAAGACATGACACGTCGACGTGTCTATCGGGCACTTCGGATGACACCTTTTGTCCGTCGGAAAGGTGAAGACGATTTGGACTTTCAGTATATCAGACGTTATCGTGATCGATTACAAGATGATTTCTTAGAAACCACGCCTTTTCGGTTAGAGGTATACCGTGACGTCGCGTTCTTGAACCTGCCGGAACCGAAAACGATGTATACCTATTATCCGGGAAGAGGGTCAATCCATGATGTATCGCTTCATGTCACCGCAATGTTGATGGAAACACTTGATAACCAAGAACTCGTTTTAGGTCATCTTGATTTGCCCTTCAGTCGTTTTAAACGACTGTTGTATCAAACAAAAGAACGATACGGGCATGGATGGTCTAAAGACTATAGAGAAGGCTCAATCGCACATATCATGAAAGAAGTACTACGATTGTGGAAAAACTGGGAGTTGGCATCTGTCGATGAAGCAGAGGAAATGATTCATGTATTTCCAGGGATCTCACGTGTCATTGCTCGTTATCCGAAAGATTATGAAGAAAAGAGGGAGCGTCGGAATGAATAAATGGGAACTGAATCGAGCAGGTCTATTCAACTTTTGGTATTATGACGACGAAATTTTACATTTCAAAGACGGAAAATTATTATTGCGCGGAACAAACGGTTCAGGTAAGTCCGTCACGATGCAAAGTCTATTACCGGTTCTTTTGGATGGACGCTATACGGCAAAACGACTTGATCCATTTGGATCACATTCTCGAAAGATGATTGATTATCTGCTCGGTGAAAAAGAAGTATCTAAAATCGAAGTGATATGCTCCCCAAAAAGTAGACAGTTGAAATAACAAAAACTGTCTACTTTGAAGGGAGCTTTTTCTATGGCTACATCTAGATTTTCG
>NZ_JACSMV010000016.1:0-68043 GCF_018618835.1 Exiguobacterium sp. s145
TTAATGGGAGACCACGAAAATGTCTTAACTGGAAAACTGCATACGAGGTCTTCACGGAAGAAGTGTTGCACTTAATTTGACAAACCGTCATATTAAAAAAATCTAGCCTATTTATTTTTATAAATTTATCCAGCGCTCAGTGCCCTCCGTCGCATGGAACAGGAACATAGAGATGCCTCGCGCATGAGCCCGAAAGTTCTTTTTTCTTCTTCGCTAATATAGAAAGATAAGGTTGACACGTTTAGATGATGAGCGATTCAACTAAATCAGACATCTGTAAATAAATCTTCATCCATTCGATTACTGTCTCTCTCATCACTACATCATGAAAGACACTCTCCTCTCGCATATAGAAAAGACGATATACACGTTCTTACCCGCAGTGGCTCCGTCCAATGCGGGCGTCTCACTGCCCTTGGATTTGGGACAAATCTATTCCCCATTTGCTGGTGCTTTTTTTAAAAGAAAAATGACGCTGTTTTCCGTCCATGCCCTCGCGTGAGGACAGGACGGGAGTGTCCCGTCTGCCGAAGTTGAAGATTTAATTTAAGAGTAACCCCGGGGCTTTTAAGCTGAAGTAATCGTCTCCTGCCTCGAAGAGATATGGTCAGGGGTACCGACAGACCGACGTCGAAGTCCTCCTGGGATGAACTTCGGAAAATTTTTGTCAAAAAAACACTTTGCCCCTTAAAGGCAAAGTGTTTTTTAGTCAGTAATTGACTTGCGAAAGACCCAATAAGACTGACCTAAAAAGTTGAGCCCAGTATATAAGACCATGCCAATCAAGATTGCTACTGTCTCCTGGAGGTTTGGAAAAAAGTAATGTACACCAATCAAGCTGATCCGATATGCTAAAAAATAACTCACGAGCACGACGATCAAGAAACGGAGCCAGTAAGACCACCCATCAGCTTCTTGTCGAAAGGTGAACCGTCGATTGAGCAGATAACTGATCCATACACCACACGCATTACCAATCGCTGTTGCTCCCCAGTAGCCAGTACCTACGACATGATAGCATAACAAAGTTATGGTGAGTCCGACCAGTGTATTTAAGACACCCACCAATAAGAAACGAAGAAATGTCATCATTCTCGTATTTTCTCGACGACATACCGCGGGCGCCGCTTGACTTCCTGATAGATTTTTCCGATGTATTCTCCAATCAGTCCAATGCCGAACAGCTGAAGGCCACCAATGAACCAGATTGACATCATCAATGAGGTCCACCCGTCCATCGTCTCCCCCTCATAACGTTGGTACAAGGCGTAGCCCACAAACCCGACTGACACGATGAGCATGAAGAGTGACAGTAAGAACAACAGTTTGATCGGTCGGACGCTAAATGATGTTACGCCATCCCAAGCAAGTGCGATCATCTTTCGCAACGGATACTTAGATTCCCCGGCTTGTCGCTCGTGCCGGGTATAGGTTACCTCTGTTGCCTGAAACCCAAGCGACGGGACAATTCCACGTAAGAATAGATTCCTTTCTGGGTGAGCACAGAGTGTCTCGACCGCTCGTTTGCTCATGAGACGGTAGTCGGCATGATTATAGACTGTCTCTACACCAAGCCAATCAATGAAGCGATAAAACCCTTGTGCGGTGGTCCGCTTAAACCAACTGTCACTTTGACGGTCTTCACGAACGCCGTAAACGATATCGTTTCCTTCTGCGAAACGGGCTAGAAATTGCTCAATTACACTTACATCATCCTGGAGATCGGCATCCATTGATACGACACAGTCAGCTACTGTATGCCCTTCAACAAGCCCTGCGAACAGTGCATTCTGATGTCCGACGTTATGGGCGAGCTTGAGACCACGGAAGCGCGAGTCCTGTGCGTGCACACGTTCGATTTGCTCCCATGTATTGTCACTGCTTCCGTCGTCGACAAACAGGACGAAGGAATCTTTTGCGATCAGTTTTTTTGCTTGCCATTCTTCGAAGAAACGACTCAACGCTTCAATCGTCAGTTGCAAGACATCTTTTTCGTTATAGCAAGGAATGATGACTCCTAATGTCGGCGTATTATTTTTTGTCGTCATGGTTTGTTCTCCTATCTGTATTTTCTAGAGCAGGACTTACTTTGTATAAACGTATATCCCAGGCAGATTGTGAATCATGAAACGTTTTCTCATAATGTAGTCCGATTGCCTTTGCATTTTTAATCGGTACAGCAGATATTATATAGGCAGCACCCATTTTCTTTAATCGTATCGTGTTAATTTCTAATTGGTTAATAGTTACTTGATGATTTTTTGTGAATTCATAGTGCTTTCCAAGCTCGGATGAAAACAGATAGACGCGATTCCCCCACGTATTGTAATACTGTTTAATTTGTTCACTCTTATCGAGCTCATTAGTAATCACTTGACGAAAATCTGATTTGTAGCTTAAAGGATAAAAATTGACATAGCCGTCGATGGTCCGTATTCCATTGTACTGAGCAACGGCGGGATGTAAACCAATCGAAGCGACTTGATAGTCGGATGTCGGTTGGTTAATATATCGTTTAATTGCCGTAAATTGAGATGTGGCATAAAAGTTTTCATAAGATGGATGGTGTCGGTAAAGATATTCTGGATTCCATGTCAGCAGTACCAGAGTTTGAGCTGCTAGTACACATACGATTAATTTCCGACTGCCTTTCTGCCACAACCATTCCAGTACTAAGAAAAACAGACCATACCAAAGCATCGGTTGAAGGAAATGGAACCGCGAAAAATTAAAAGATCGCATTAATGAGACATGCTGTTTTAATGGATTCCATCCGCTGTAAAACCAAAATGCGTACCAAAGCGACAATCCGATCAAGAGCCAAGCTACTTTACGAATTTGTCGAGCTACACTCTCTTTCCGTCTAAGAACGAGCAACAGTACGATCATTGAAATGATAAAAATGATTGGGGATTGAACAGCACGATCATGCGTATGTCCAACATACAAGTTTTTAAAAAATAATTGGATCGTTTCCCAAAATCCATTGTGGGCAGTATCAAAATCATTTCGACTCGAGGGTGTCTCCTCCCATAGCATGGAATAAACGAGACGATACTCAATCGCAAGATAAAGTAGGACTTGTACTCCGTAAGCCAGCCAAAATTGACCATGGAAGGTTCGTCCGCGAATCTCTTTGATAGCATGATAGGTAGCAAGGGTTGCTAGAAAAAAGACAATACCTAAAACGAAGCTCGAATAGAACGGCACAAGTAAAAGAATAAAGTAGCTTGATTTTAGTTTTTTTCTATGCCAAATGTTCCAATATGCCCACAATAGTAGCGGCATCCCGAGCGTACTCAACATTCCTGACGGCCAGAACGGAGTCCAAGAGAAGAGAACAGCGACCCATAAGACATATCCTTGTGGTATTCTATCTCGCGCATAGTCACGCAGCAACAAGTACATACCTAAAAATGCAAAGATACGGACCAACAATTGACTAATCACATACGCTGTATAGGGTGTAAACCATTGATACAACCATAGAATGCCAGTGAATTCACTAACGAAAGCATTCCTCGACACAACGCCGTTCAATAAACTCGGCACATGAGCCAGAAGACTAGCGTAAACGCTATGTGTGTCAACAAGCGTCTTATACCATACAATGTTTGAATCAAGATTATCATGAATTCGAACATGAGCATGCTCTCCGAGTAAAATCATCGGTAGAACATACAAGCTAGCTAGTAGCATCCCTAAAAAAATGTATGTTCTCTCCTTCATACCTTCGCTCCCTTGGAATTAAAATAATCTCAATATCGTCTTTAATCACACTTTTTACACTTCTTTTATTAATAATAATTATTTTTAAGATATCTTCCTTTTAAATGAAAATTAAATTGCTAAGTTGATATTATAGTATAACTTATACAATAAATGGACATTCCTATGAGAATCACACAAAATACGATGATTTTTACAGTTGACGTATTGAAAAAGCTAACATACTGAAGCAACATGCCGATTTAATTCTCTCTACTTTAACAAAACTGTATGTGATAAAAAGCTACAACATATCTTATCCTCTACGTATAGGAATTTCGGTTATCTGACAGATTCATCTTCTTTTATACAAATGATAAAACAGGTAGACTTAGCAATGTACTATGCCAAAAAGATTTGTTAAGTTGCCCATGTATTAATAGAGAGCGAAATTGAATATCTAAATAACTATAATCTTCACTTTTTTTTAGTCGACGGTTTGTCAAATTAAGTGCAACACTTCTTCCGTGAAGACCTCGTATGCAGTTTTCCAGTTGAGACATTTCCGAGGTCTCCCATTAATCCAGGCGAGCGCTTGAGCGAGTTCAGAACGGCTGACCTTTCCGAAATCTGTCCCCTTCGGGAAAAATTCACGGAGAAGACCATTGGCGTTCTCGTTACTCCCACGCTGCCAAGAAGAATACGGATCCGCAAAATACATCGGTACGCCTAACGTGTCACGAATTCGTTCATGACAACTAAACTCTTTTCCACGATCTGTCGTCGCAGTTTGGAACGTTCCCAACGGGAAGTAAAGATGCAATGCTTGAATCGCAGACTCCATCGATTGAGCGGACCGATCTTCCATCGGTACAGCGAGATAAAAACGGCTCTTTCGCTCGACGAACGTTGCGACACAGGCTTTGGATTTCCCTCTACCCGAGACAACAGTATCAAGCTCCCAATGTCCGAACGTTTGGCGCCCTTTGACGTCAGACGGACGTTTACTGATTGGCAGTCCGACGTTAAAGCGTCCACGCGTCTCACGTGGTTTCTGACGCTTTCCCTTTTGTCGAAGGAGTCCAGAATCGGCCTCGACGAGGCCCGTATAGATCCAGCGATAAATTGTCTTGAACGAGAGTCCTTCTTCTTGGAATAATCGTCCAGCAATCTGTTCAGGGGACCATGTCTCGCGTAACTTTTCGAGGATACGGTCTCCTTTTTCGAGCGTAAACTTCGTCCGTGCACCGCACTTCTTTTTGCGTTCCACATAACGCTGGTCAGCACAGGAAGCATCATAGTAAGGATTTCGTTTCAATTCTCGTGAAATCGTAGAAGGTTGACGCCCCAGGCGTCCAGCAATCTTTCGGACAGAGAAACCTAGCTCGAGATACGTATCTATTTTGACTCTTTCTGATGTGGTAAGATGAACATAGCTCATAACGAATCCTCCATTGAATTTTGTGTGGTAACTCTATTCTACACGAGGCCGTTATGGGTTTTTTTGTGTTTTCAGCTAGGTGTTGCACTTAATATTACAATTCGTCATTTAGAAAAGATTGCGCTTCTTCAACAGTATCGAACCTTGTAGCACAATCTAAAACTCCATCTAACACTTTGCCTTCAAAAATACTGTCATCGACAACATATAGTCCACAATGTTCGTCAATACTTGTTTGAACTACATAGTAACTATCATATTCTTCAATATCGCGCATATTTTCTAATAATTTTTCTTCCATATTTCATTCCTCCAATTTTAGTCCTAATAATTAAATTCGGCTTAATTTTATCTTATTTATAATATATTGTATAAAATATTATTCAGTAAATTCCGCTGCAACAAATCCAGAAATTGGTTCTCCATCATACGTAGTAGTATTAATATAAAACCAAAATCTGTCCTCACTATAAGCCAAAGTACGCATTTCATATCCATCCGTTAAGCTAGTAAGAATTTTTCCGTTTTTAGAAGGCTGATCACGTACATGCAGGACGCTCCCATTAGTAACAGCAAAAGCATATCGCTTCTCCGAAGAATCAAAATAATACATTTTTTTCTTTTCTACTTCTGTAGGAGTATACGTACCTGATTTAGGTGAGGGTAAAGCTGGATCTCCTGGTGTAGAAATACCGTGACCAAGCTCTTCAGTAGTATTATTAGTCTCTTCTACTTCTTCTTTTGAGACTTGCGATTCGGTCATTTCTTTATTGGCAGTTTTTAATTTTTTATTAAGTTCATTTTCTATCTTTGTGAATGAGAGTTTTTGCTCCTCTAATTGATTCTTTGACTCTTTTAATTTCTTCTCTAATTGCTCATTTTCATTTGAAAGAGTAGAAATTTTAGATTTTAATTCCTTAGTTTCTTGCACATCTTCGTTTGTACCACATCCAAAGAGTATTAGGAGTGGTGCAACCATTAGAATTTTTTTCATATTAAAATTAGCTCCCTATTGTACGATTTGTGCGATTTTTTAGAGTCTCAACCGCTGCCACTCTTCTTCAAGATGTCGATCCAAAGCTTGAATGTCTAATACGTCGCCTTTTAAAAAGACACGGACTTCTTTTATAGACGCATACATAAATCGACTCCATGCAACATAATTCAGTCGCGTTGCAAATAAAATAGGGACATTATTACTTCGAAGATATGCATCAATACCATCTGTTAAGCATAGAGAGCCTTGTCCAACTAGCAGCATTTTTCGAAGAGTCGGCTTATTTCCAAAAGGAAGTGACTCTATAAAACTTTTTTGATGATAAAACTTACTTTTTAGTCCCCATAATAAACGAATAATCAATTCATTTAGCACAACCGGAACTGCCATTGCTGCACCAAAACGAGCATCATATCCTTTTTCAAACACTTTAGTCGAGAACTCTGCAATCGTCAGATCGGCTCCGTTATGTTTTATATTACCGACGTTTGCAAATTGAAATACTTCAAAAAAAGGAAGAGGAATCCCAGCCCCTCTTCTACCATCTGAATGTCCCCTCGTGCCACTCGAACCAGATATATCTGATAATAAATGTCCTAACCAGTTTGAAAAACCAGCAAATAGTTTAGATAAAATCGTTCCGCCCACTAACCTAGACGAACCGTCTTCTTTTGGTTCAAGTCGAAGTAGCTTTCCATCAGATACAAAACTAGCTTTTCCAGTGAATTGATCAAGAATTGAAAAGAATAATCCTATGATATCTGGAGCATGTGCAAGTGATTTTAAATGATGATCGGTTGGACGCATGTTTAGCGACTCTCCGTTCATTTTCAAATCACTTGCATAGCGCGCATCGTAATTCACTTTAAAACGTCTCTCAAGATAACCAATGGCACTAGCAATTGAGTCTGGCTGTGTACGAATGTTCGATCCATTTGCTTTATCGTGATTCCATACCATTTTTGAAAATTTAATAACGATTTTATCGACTTTTTGATCAGACCATTTCATAATTTTACTATCGAGTGGAGATCCTACAAAAAAACTATCGATTAAACCGGTTACAAGACCACTAAACGCAGCAATCATATAATCATAACGATCACAAGATTCATTCTTCAGGATAAATTCCTCACGAAACGTTTTTGCTATCTCTGCTTTTTGTTGAGCACTTAACAAATCTTCATATGGATTTTCGTGTGCAACACCCTTCTCGATCAAATAGGTATCAATCCGCTTTGAAAAATCATTCCACGATTTATCTGAAATAGATAAAGGCTGTAAATCATCATAATCAGGAACAATAAGTGCAGAAAAAGAATGTTGTTCCTGTTGAATTTGATGTCCGTTCATCAGCATAGTTGCTTGAGCAAGTAAATGATCTAGGGCTTCACTTTGCTCATGTTGGAGGTGATCTAAGCTTTCAATGTTTTTATTCACGTCGCTTATTCTTTGTTCTGCCGATACTACTTGATGATTTTGTGCTAATAATGCTTTACCTATCTCATTCCATTCTTCATCTAATTTTTTCATTTGATCACCGATCACCAAACAAGTTTTTTGCAATTCGTTTCGCACTTCCAGTAACCTCAGCAACTCCACCACTTGTTAATTCGAAATAGCCAATGTTCTCAAAAGATTCCTGAAGCATTTCTAAATCTTCTAAACTTAGATTTTCATTTATTTCTAATTTTCCGTTTTGTGTTTTATTAAAGCTTTCAAATGTTTTTTTATAATTCTCACTGAAAGAATTCAACTTCGAAAGTTCTGCATTCTCTTGAACTCCCCCCACTAAAACAAATCCTTGATTCATTTCTGGAGTTACTTCTGGAGTTACTTCTTCTATAGATTCAGTAACTTCAGTTGTATAACACTTAAGAATAAACTCACGAATTTTTAACTGTGTTGGTTTAGGTGTAAGCTCTTCTAAACGGTCAGTACTTAAAATTAAAGGAAGATGCGTAATCATCTGTTCTTTTTGAGATTCATTTTGTTTTCTAGCACTAAATCGAGCACTTTCACTTAGCATTGTTAACATGCTAGATAATTTATTGATTTTTTCTGAGTTTTCGTTTCCTTTTTGAATAGACGCCACTAATGCACGAGATATTTCATTAATATCTTCTAACAAGTAATCCAGTGTTTGTTGAGAATTTCGAATGATTTTTTGAAGCATATATTCACGCTGTTTATTATTTTCTATATCTTTAATACCTGTGATTTTCTTTAATCCTTGATAAGTACCTACACCAATTAACACAATAGCTCCAATTCCTGTAAACATACTTGAGAATCCTAAAATCCCACCCATACCTAATGTAGCTAATCCAGATGTAAGACCTGCTGCACTCAAACCAACAACAGAACCAGATAAATAAATCGCTGTAAGTGGCATTCCAACAGCAGCAGCTTTTGCAGCGATATCTTTCATCGACTTAACAATGTCAGAATCGTTTTTCCGGAACGTTAAAATATCTTCGTCATTCTTAATTGCAGCACAAATCAAATCGATTTCTTCAGATTGAATTGAAAATTCATCTCTTAATTGTATAAGGAATTTATTTTCTTCCCATGTCGGTAAACTATTTTTTAATTTATATAAGTATAAGAGATCTTTAAATAGTGATTTTTGAACGATAGAAAAATCGATGGAAATTGACTTCTCTTTAAGTTTTCCAATTAGAAACATAGTCTCTTCTTGATCTTTTACCGATCCAATATAAGCTCTTAGTTTTAAACGGTATTCTGAACTAAGATGAATGCGTGTAACAAGCGACATCAATTCGCTATATTCTTTAGCATCGACTTTACCATCATCAGACATAGTAAAATTAGCTAATACTTTTAAATAAGAAAGTTTATACGATTCAGACATATCCGCTAAAGGTGTGATTTGCGATACATTTTCAAACTCCTGAGTCTTTTTCAGAGCAATGATCCCTTCAATTAATTTAACGAACTTTTCAATCGAATAATCATGTAATTTATTTGTCAAAATATGTGTTGTGCTCTCAGTAGTCAGAACAACGTGAAGCTGTTCTTTTTCTTTATCTCCTTTTACAATCTTTTCGCGATCTATTCGAATTTCTAGTAATTCTTTATACGGAACAACAATTGGTTTTTCAAACATAGGCTTTAAATAAAGACGGTCCCCTAAAAACAATAGCCCATCCTTGGCATTTTTTAACAAAGTTGAATCGTGTAGTAAAATCACATGTTCGGGAACAGCATCATTTGCATAAGCATTAATAGCAGAGTTTAATTTCTTTTCTGAGATATTTGGTGCAACTTGAACATCACTACCGATTAAATTAGAAGCATTATCTTTTAAAAATTGTGTAATATTCATTAAAATTACCTCCTGTATAAAGATAAAAAAAATTAAAATTTTACCATTTTTTTATTTTTTTAATATTTATGTATTTATTATACAATCATTTATTGCAATAGTAGATTATTATTTTCTACCACACACTATTTTTCGATAGGTTTAAAAACTGGTGTATGTAAATAACATAAAAAGCATGTCTCTTGTTTTGAGAACATGCTTTAAGGATTAGCTTTGCTTCTGATTGAATCCAATTCGTTGTCTTCATTCTCAGTTCTTACATTTTCAACACGGTAGTTTTTTGAGCGTGTAATCAATAAAAACAAAAATACTTTAAATGACACATACATACTAATGATTAATCCAATGTAATAAAAAATATTTACAAAAGTGAGTACAGAGATCAAAGCAACCATTATACATGCTAAAAATGAAATGAATACGTGCTTAATAGGTAGCCATAATAAGCCTAAGATTGCCCACAAAAAATGATTCATTGTACCATCAAAACCATTATAGTAATCAATAAAAATATTTACGATATAAAATGAAAAACTATTAAAAATAAAATTGATACCATTAGAAACACCTTCAAAAAAACCTAAATTAACGTAGTCAAAATTATAATCAAAAAATGATACATCTAGCTTTTTAAAGATATACTCCTGCAGGACAGACGGTGGATTTGGAAAATAGATAGGGTGTTGAAAAACAGAAACCAAAATACAAAATAAAACAAACCATTTAATTAATCTTACGATATGCCCTAACAATTGGTATAACCTTCTCATTTAAAGTTAAATATATCATATAAATGTAAAAAGTAATAAATTCAGATTTTTTGTTTCCATATTTTATAATTTATACTGGTAAAAAAATTCCTAGTGAACGGTAAAATAAAACCCTTCTCATGGAACTAAAAGCTAATAGCCTCTAAAATTAATTAGTTAGTTCATTAATCATTGTCATTAAATATGCTAATGAAATTGCCAACTGATTATCAATGAATCTTATGAAATTCTGCTTAACTAAAAAATTAGCCCAGTTAATCAAAAAATGTTTTGTCTCTACAAAGATGTTTTACCGCTATTCACTTTCCTCCATTATAATAAAATGAATGTTACTGTGTTTTTGATAACTAATGTTTGGAAATTCAATAAAATAGGAGAGTTTGATTATATGGCACCACGCTTTGAAACTTCTCGCTTTCATGTAAATTTCGGACCAAGTTCATTGTTCGAACGTGTCCACTTTAAAATGCGTAATTCAAGAACATTGAAGTTGCATTCAAAACACTTCATTGATAGACAAACTAAGAGGAACATTCCAGAAGAAGTGATGTTTCAGATCAAGCATTTTACCCCTTCACAATGGTCGTTGAAGACTGTAGAAGTGAGAAATGATACTGGAAAATTCATAAATATGACGTGGGAGATGAATTATAATGACGCTAGATTCTGGATCACCATCGGTTTTGGAGACGTAATACAGACAATCATCATGAAAGATAGCAATGGCCAAGGATATCCATACATCAAGTCAGGTAAACTGTACGATTATGTTCAGATAGTAAATGAACAACTGATGATTAGTGACAATCAACTATCAATAAAAAAAGAAACATGAATATGTATATCAATAAAATTCCTATAGCACGATATTGAACTGTGCTCTGTAAAGTAGACAGACACATTAACAAAAAAACTCTTGAGCAGCTTGGTTGTCGTTGATACCGAACTTTTTTATAAAAGCTAATATAACGTTGAATGGCGCGAAGGAATTAGTCGAACTCCACGAATTTATGGAAATAATGTCTCTTACACTTTAGTGCTTCCTAAAAATAATTTCATCGGACTGTTGTCAATACATTTACCTACAAGAAACATACTTTGAGTAGTACATTCTAATTTCGTCATACGATTAGATGGAAAATTTAGATTCATTACTATAAAGGAGAGGACTATCTAGAGGAGCATCTTGAAGGGGGCATTTAAGTGTATTAAATATGCGTTGTTCAACCTATGTATGACGAACTGATAGATTTGTCATGCAGATCGAAAATGGTACTTAAATAAGCAGGTTCCATTCCATGACATCCATTATCGATATCTGATTCGACCCTGATGCATAGAAACCCCCCATTCAAGAAATTTTCCGCCATCTACTAAGAAAGGTTACGAAGGAGGAAACAATTATGAACGAAAATTTAATCTTGATTTACCTTTTAAAGCGAATTTCCGAAACAAATGATTATCAAGAGAGCACTTTCTTTGATATTTCTAATATTAAATACGATTTTTCAAAAAAAATAATACAGATATCTCCTTTAAATGAAAACGTGCTTTCAGTTAATTCTTATATATTTGAAGAATACAGTAACATCAATAATTTAAGTGTTATTGTTGGAAATAATGGTGCTGGAAAGACAACACTTCTTAAAAATATCAGGTCATTTTTAGATTGGAACGAACACGAAAGCTATTCAAATCTCAACAATGTAGGAGTTTTTTTTGATTTAGATACTAAGGAGTTTTCATATTACTCTGCAAATCAAATAGATGAATTAGAAGTTAAATTTAATTATACTAAAAAGCAAATTGTAAACAAAATCTCAGAAAAAAAGTTCAAAAAACTAGTTTCTTCTAAAAGTATTGGTTATTTAACAGAGAATTTCAACTCTTCTGATTTTTTTTCTAATCCTTCGTCAAACGTTTACAATAGTTCGCCTGGGAAAACATTAAACGATTTAGTACGCAATTCAACGAGCAATATTGTAAACAATACTATATCTAAAAATTCTAAGGAAAACAATAAACTAAACACTATTAATCCTATAACACAGTATTTTTTTAAAGAAACATTAAATCAGGTAGAATTTGTTATCTCATCCAAATACACAGATACTTACTTACCTTTTAACCTTCCTAAAAAATTAAAAATTTTTTTAGATTCTTCGTTTGTAAAACTGAGTTTTTTTGAAAATACTAAACACTTTTTAAAAAACTATTCTCAAAATCAAAATTATAATAAAGAAGAACAATCTATAAGCAATACATTATTTATGAAAGACTCTCAAATATATGAATTGTCCGATTTAATACTGAGCTATAATTCAAGCTTATTTCAAAACATTCAAAGTCATGCTATTTTAAATTATCTTGGAGATATGTTCACTATTTTACATACGAATGATATTTTTAATAGAAATCAATCTGATGCAGCAAAAGAGAATGATATATCAGAAATATCTCTAAAAACTATGCAAAAAAGAAATAAAAATTTTAGCACCTTTTTGAATAGAATTAAAAATACAAATATTACATTTAATAATATTGTAAGCATATTTGAAACTAGTTTTGCTAGCACTGATTTTCCCGAAAGTGATATTATTCATGTTAAAACTCGTTACACTAATGCTCTTCAGAAAATGAAAAACATGGATTCATTGAATAATTCTACAAATAAAGATTTGATTATCGGCTATTCAATAAATGTGGATAAAAGTTTACAGGATGATTTTTTCCCTGCCTATTTTACGATTTCTTCACAAAAATTCTTAAATTTCTCTTGGGATTTAAGTACTGGAGAAAATCACTTCTTAAATCTGTGCTCGAAAATACTACAACTACGCAATGAATATGAGAGATCTGGTAGTGATTCAAAGAGATTATGGTTATTGATTGATGAAGGAAATTCCTCTTTTCATCCTGAATGGCAAGGAAGATATATAAAAACTATTCTCGACGTTGCATCCGAACTTCTACATGATTATTCGATCCAACTTTTTCTCACTACTCATTCTCCATTGGTACTATCAGATATTCCTCACAGTAATGTTGTATATGTAAATTCAATAGAGAGCAATAATACGGTGAACGCCAACTATAAAACATTTGGACAAAATCTATATAATCTATTCTCTGAAGTTTTTTCCACTTCAAAAACTTATGGGATTTTAGCAGCAGGTGTGTTTGAACGACTTAACTTAGACCTAATAACAATAAAAAAATCCTCAAAGAAGGATATTAATTTTTTAAACCAAGCAAATCAACCTAATTTAGATAGTATTGAAAATGTTGTGAACATTATTGGTGAAAAAATTATACGCTATTCTTTTCAAGACAAAATCTCTAAATTAAAAGATGATGGAAAAACAACAAGAGTACTTACTACTTTTGACTCCTTTAAATCGATGAATAATAGCGAAAAAGAAACTTTTATTCAATACGTAATTGATCTTCAAAAAAATGAGGAGAATCTAGAATGAATCGTATTCAATACACACAACAAATAGAAAAACGTCATTATACTTATTTTGAAAATGAAATACTTGGTCACTTGAAAAAACTTAATGATTTTCCTGATAATTCAACTAAGTCTCTAGATCATGATTTTTTTAATGAAATAAATTTCACCGAGTCAATAATTGAGTTTAATAAATATTTATTTTTTGAACAACAGAGGTTTTTAGAGTTTTTTAATGCTAATATTGAAGATTTTGTAATTGGATTACCTTATAAACTAAGAGAACTTAATAAAGCAATAGAAGATAATTTTAAACTAATTACTCATTTATTAAAGTCTACACAAAAATGTACCACTGAATTTAAAAATTTTTTTTATAAGTTATTTAGATATGATAATTTTAGTATGAGATCTATTTATTCCTGTTACTACGAAATAGCATTGAAAGAAACAAGATCGAAACGATTTTCACCTACAGTTCAAAAAAAGATAGTAGATCTTATTATTAGAGATTATCCAGAACTATCTGATTTAGAGCAAGATTTCTATGAACCCGAAAATTCTTTGCACTTCAAAAAAAAATTCCAAAAGCTAACTGAAATTTTTTGTACTCAAAAAAACTTTAACAGTGTAAAAATTTATGAAACAATATGGAATGATTACATTCTCATATTGAGTAGTAACGTTACTATTTGCCCATATTGCAATAGACAATATATTTCTCCATTTGTTTCAGATAATGGCCGCGTTCGAGCTGATATTGATCATTTTTTTGCAAAAAGGCGATATCCTTATTTCTCAATGTCACTCTATAATTTAGTTCCATCGTGTAAACAATGTAATCAATCATTAAAAGGTAGTAAAGAACTTCAATTTGATGGTCTACATCCTTTTGAGAATGACTTACATACGTATTTTCATTTCAAGTTAATACAAGTACTTGATGATGAAATTGATATTGATATTGAAGTTGATAAATCTATAAGTGATACAACAAATATACTCGAATATATTGAATTATTTAAACTAAAGCATTTATACAATTATCATTCGAATCAAGCTTTAGATCTTTTAAAAAAAAGAAAAATATATAGTGAAGAATATTTAAACTCGTTATTTCTTTCTAAAGATTTTGATGTAGACCATTCATTTGGTTCATTAGAAGATCTAAAAGCATTTGTCATAGGGTATCCCATCGATGAAAATAGTATCAGTTCCGATGTACTATTTAAATTTAAAAGAGATATTTCAATTCAATTAGGTTTTCAAAATAATGTATCTTCTAATGTTGACCAAATAGATTCGAATCTACTAGAGAAATTAAAAAAGATAAATTTTTAAGATAATTAAATAAATGATCTTTCATTAGATTTATGTTTCTAAAAATTCTATTATTAATTATTCTTAGAATCAACAAAAAAGATGATGTGATTTTATACTTTATGAGGTGCTATATGTCAGCAAATGAAATGAAAAATAAGTCTTTCCGCCTTTCTGAAGAAGTTACTGAAAAAATTGGTGAACTTCTCAAAGGACGCCAGATCACGACAAATCAGTTGTTCGAAGAATTTATTGTACTAGCTGAGCAAAAAGTAATTGACCCCAAACTGAGTGAAGAAGATGCTGTGTTAGAAGCTTCGATTAAGCAGATTGCTCTTCTTTTTCAAGAACGGGCAGCGCGCCTTGAGAAGTTTCAATATGAAAATCAGCGGATTCAATCACGTCATCTGGAAACAGTCACTGACTTGGAGACGGAAGTGGTTCAAGCAAAGGAAAAATTAGAGACAGAGTATATTGAAAAAACGTCTCTTCATCAGCAAGAACTTGATTATTTACAAAGTAAATTTGAAAAAGTAGAAGTTGCTTTGGCACAATCAAAGGAGCAAAGAGAACTTTTTGAAGTGAAGAAAAAAGAAGAGATAACATCTTTAAAGCGGGAAGTCTTTCATATGGAAGGTATGATTACAAAATTAGAAGAAGAACGGGATCAATTGTATCGACAAAATAAAACATTAGCTGATATGGTAGACGAGTTTAAAATACGAAGTCACCGAGCGGAGCAGCTAGAAGAAGAAAATCGTAAATTATTGTTAGAACTAGCCATTGCTCAACGCGATCAAGAGGCCTTTGAACGGCGACTTCAAGAACAGGTAGAATTAGCTGTTTTACGAGAGCGGACGCAACAACAGTCTAAAAACGAAAATGACTAATGTTTATACTACTCTTAATTCATCAATGGGCCGGTTTAGCTGCCTTCTCTGTTTTACTGCACACAAAAAAGGATCTTACATTCTCAATGGAATGAATAAGATCCCTTTTTTGTATGATTTTAATTCGTTTAATCATTGCTTAGGATTTAATAGAAGATACCTTATGACTTAACACGTAATCCAAAAGCTTTAAATCGATTACGTTTTTCTTCTAGTTTTACTTTCATGTCTGCTGAAAATGCACTCTCCGGCGTATTATAAGCACGCCGTGCTGCCATACTCATCATTTTAGCCACGTCTTCTAGTTGATCTTCATGCACCTGTAACTGAGCATTTTTAACATAGTTACGGGCAGTTTCACGATCACGTAAAGATTCAGGTGCCGTAACATGCCGACTTAAATCTAGCGCCTTTTGAGCGGTCTGTTGGCGATAACGCGAACTGCCTACTTGCAAACGATTCAATTCGTTTGTCAGTTCTTCTCGGAATCGTACATTTTTTTCACCGGTCATGTGTCACCCTCCTCTCAAGTAGTTTTACTAATTATATACCCTTTTCCTGAAAAATTCGACTCAAGTCATGCACATTACAAAATGGATCGTTCCAGGTCATGTTTGATTTGTACTCTTCGACAAGTTCAAGCAGCTTACTTTTATCGCACAACTCTAACAAATTCGTACTTTCAAGGTCTTCTAAATCTTTCTGTCTAGAAGAAAAGATTTTAGTACATGCTAAGAGTTCGATATCGGGTACATAGACTTCAATCGCTTCAAATAGCCCTTCAATCTTATGTCGGAAATCATTTTCCTGAAAATCTTCACGTGGTGGAAACTGAATAACACCTTCGACAATTTCAATTTCATACTCCTGAAGCGCAGCCTTAAGTTCTTGTGTCACTGTCCCTTCCGTTATTCGAATATCAATGTCTCGTGTAGGACGATACATCGTTTCCTTATTCATCATTTCAATAAACAGTAGTATTCCTGAGGCGCCTACAATAACGATTTCGATTTCAATATTTTTAGAGGCACAGAATGTATCAAGTACTAATAAAGTATCAATGATACCTTCAACATCTTTGTACTGATTAGAGTAAGACATAGTTGTTCCTCCTGCTCAAACGGTTTCATACGAAATGGATGATTTAGCAATCATCGTCATATATACTATTGCAGCTTTCCGATTCGCTTCGTTTACTTTGTATTTAAATAGGCTTGAAGAGCACGTCGGATGATTTCGTCTTCTGATACCTGCTCTTTTCGCGCAGCTTGTGTCAGGCCAATAAATAACGGATCTGTTAAGTCTGGAAAGCGAATCTGTACTTTCATGGGCTTTACTGGTTTCACTTCAGCCTCAAGCGTACGTTGTTCTTGACGTTCAATCAACATCCGCTTCACTTCACGTAATTGTTCGCGTGTCATCTCATATACCGTCAGTTCTCTATTTTGTGTCGGATATTTCCGTTCTTCTAGTAAAGCCAACTTTGGATCTTCTGGCCATGTCAACAATTCTGCTAATTTAGAAGCACTAAAATCAACATCGATCACTTTCTGAAGAATTTTCTCTCCAAAAACATTCCAAAAGGATATGTATCGACTGACTTGAGAACGTGTTTGTCCAATTTTAGTTAAGAAATCTGTCCAGCTTCCTTGTTCTGCTTTAAACTGAGCTCTTGTTTCTTCACTATGGAATAAAGCATTTGCATGAGCTAAGATTCGACATTTTTCAACAAAGCTAGTCGCTTGGATCGTATCAATGTGATTATAATACTGAACCAGTCCGTCGACATCTTGTGGAAGTCGTTTGGTTAAAATACGTGATAGGCCAGTTGCTGGAAGGGACTGATAGGGATTTGAGATCGCAGGTGCTGCAAACTTTTTGACAGCCTCTATCTGTTCATCGCGTAAGGATTCCGTTGCACTATCGTTAACTGATGGTTCTGTTACTGTTCCTTGAAAGCTCTTGAACGTGGGCTGCCCTTTTTTACGACTTCGACTCATAAGGCACGTACCTCCTCTGCTAACTGTAAATAGGCATCGGTTGCCGGACTTTTATGATCAATGACTGGACGGGATTCACGTTGGAGCGACTGAATTTTTAAAATGTATGGGATCGTAGTTAAGACCGGAATGCCAACCTCTTGTCCTAATTCATTCAGTTCTTCCACAGTATTAACGTCCCCTTTCGAACGGGCGCTTACCATTGTTGGAATAAAGGCGGCAATATGGATATCTGCTTTGTAACGTTTCATTTCCTCTAATTCCTCAGGAGCGGTATAAACAGCATCCATCGAAAACTTTTGCATTTGAACCGGCATGATGATTCGATCCTGTGCGACAAGTGCGCAACGCGCATATGGATTTAACGCAGAAGTAGATCCTGGACAATCAATCAAACAAATATCAAAAAACTCTTCTAAGCGAGCTAGTTCTTCGCTTAAGCGATACTCATACCCTAATTGACTCGTCAGTCCTGTTGGGGATGCCGAACGACGTGTAGGCACTAAATGAATCGTGCCGTTCTCATATTCACATGTGACAATGACGTGTTCAATCGGCACATAAAAGGGATCATGTTCTTCCATTAAACAATCGAGAAGAACCTTCCCGTCGTAATCATCTGTCAAGCCAAGACCGTTTGTAGTTGAAGCCTGATCATCGGCATCGATGACGAGGACACGTAGTCCTTGTCGTGCGTACACATGCGCAAGGTTAATCGTCGTCGTCGATTTCCCGACGCCCCCCTTACGATTGTATAATGCGATTTTCTTCACTGTTCTTCCTCCCCTTCTAGCCGATCGGTATTCTGATCATTCTCCACAACGTCACGGCTGATCGTGTCTTCTATTATGTTTGAGAGGTACTCACTAATGCTGAGTCCTTTCGCACTCGCCAACATCTGAATACGCTCAGATGTTTCTGTTGGCACTCGCGCTGAGAGAACCGTCGATGCCACCTCTTTCTGACGAAAAGCACGGACTTTTACACCAGACGTACTAGATCGATTGGCACGAATCTCTCGAACGGTTGCTTGCTCAATGGGCTTACGTCCCTCTTCTACAGGAAGACCATGTAACACAACATCTTCCGGATCCTCGACATACATCAATTCAAAGATTTTTGAAGCCGGTAAGGTACCAAGCGAATTTTCAAATGGTTGTAAGGTGTCATAGGCCTTAACGTAGCGTGAGGCAAGCGAATTGGAGAAGCTGACGATATCTAAAAAGTTTCGCCATTCTTGCTTATCATGCATTTCCGATCGGGCGATTGAAAGACGTTTCCCAATTTCAAAGACTGAGATGGTTTGGACCTTGGCTAGCTCTTTAATCTCAACCGCAAGATTTTCAAGATCACGTGAGACCGGTAACTTTTGCACAACAGATCCGATATCGGTTAAACCACTCCGGTAGGGATGTTGCTCTTGCGGCTTCACTTTATGAATCTGTTTATTCCGTGCCTTCATTTGGATTGCCTCCGGTCATGTGACGTGCAAGTTCTCGAAATGGTAGCGCAAGTTCTAGTCCTTCCTTTGACTTGTATTGAAGAACACTTTTTCCATTGTCTGCTGCTTTCTCAATAAAGGCAGCACGGCGAACGGCCGGAAGAACGGCAAGACTCTCCGCATGTGCTAACTGATTCATCGCCTCTGCATATTCCCGATCCCCCTTTAGTCCTAAATCGATGGCAACTGGCATAATACCGGTTAAATCGAGATCAGCATTATAGAACTTTTTCACCTGACGAATGGTACGAATGGTACTACCTAATTGATCGAATACCAGCTTCTTTGGCATAAAGGGTACGACTACATGATCCGCACACGACAGGACCACTTTTGACAGTTCATTGATAGAAGGCACTGAGTCCAAGATAATCCAGTCAAATTCCTCTGCAAGTGGATCAAGCATATCTTTCAACAAGAAGATCTTGTCTTGTTCCGATATCAAATTGATAAGTCGTGCATTCCGTTCATTTGAAGGGAGAAGACTAATATTATGTTTTTCATCATCAAATAGGACCTCTTCGATAGCAAGACCTTTTGCATGCACATCATACAGGGTCATGTATTGGATGGTATCTGATTCCTTGAGCATCAATTTGCTGAGAGAACCTTGTGGATCAAGGTCCACTAGTAATGTCCGGTAACCGAGCTCTCCTAGAGCATGTCCCATGTTTAAGGAACATGTGGTTTTGCCTGATCCGCCTTTTGATATGTAAAACGTTAATATATTCATGATTTCTCCCCTTTCCTTTTTCATCATCACATAAGAGATCATGAAAAACAATTATTTTATCGATAATATGACAATTTTTAAATAAAAATTATGTATACATTGAATATTTAGTGTATACATTTCGGCGTCGAAATGTATACAGATTTAAAATTGTAAAATCTATTCCTCTAATGATCTACGTTCTATAGAATCAACGATTCGTTGGTACCTTATGGTCTGTATAAAAATAATAGAGGTACCTAACAGATTATTAGTATTTAATACATTCTAAGAGATTAAAGGAGTTAAAAAAGAATTAAAAAGAATTGGAAAAAGCCAAGAGGATAAAAACCCTTTGATACCAACGATATCAAGACAAAATAGGTATTTGAAAAGAGACAAAAGAATTAGGAGAAATTCTTAAGTGCTTGATTTTTAAGCATTAAAAAAACGATTAAATTCAATCATTTTTGTTTATAAGTTAAATTTATTTGATTTATATTAATCATAATTTGTTTTTTTTCCAAAAAGGTATAGCACATTTAGGATTGAATTTTTAATCTCTCGAAAAAGACATTTTTATCTTTTTCACACGATAAATTAATAGGTTGTATCGATAAACTGCTTGTTTTCAAACGATATTTCAAAAAAGAGCACGACAAATAGACCATCATGCGATGGCCGATTTTTTGGAACGCTGCTGAAGACGTTCATTGAGATATATAATCGGAGATTCAAAGAAAAGACGATACACGTCTGTATCTTGAAGACCTTCTCCATAGCGATGGAAGTCATTTCGAATCGTTCGTAAGACTTCCCCACAGGCCGAGAAGCCATAGGTATCACTAAGAGACTGGAGTGAAGACACAGGTACTTCAAGTGCATCAAAATCAACAAAGTCACGCGCAATTTCTCGAAGATCGAACCATCCGATCAATGTATCAGCACGTTCAGCTTCTTTGATTCGCTTGCTATTCACTTGATCCTCAAGTTTCACGTGAAACATAAGAGGGCGAGAAACAGTATGTATGCGTTTCTGTAAAGATAGATTTTCTTTTACAGCACTGAGGAAATCTTTCGTATTTTCAACCAGCTGCACACGGAAGAGACGTGAAAGTTGATCGAGCATGCCTTTGACGGCAAGGCGATGGCCACAATATCGTGGCAGGAATCCTTTCACTTCATCATAGGTAAGTGTAGCTTGTTTCTGAGATTGGACATGGATATCCCGTTCTACCTGAACCAACGCACGTAGCGCAACACGTAAAATATTGACGTGTTCAATTTCCATCAGGTGACGAACCATTTCACACCAGACAGACGTATAACCGGTTTTTGACTGGTACGTGCCAGCTTCCTCAAAGAGATCCCGATAGTTTGCAAGGTAGTCAATGAGCTCGATCGAGATGACGCCAGAGAAGTGAACAGAATAACGCAACAGTCCTACTTCTTCAAAGAGGCGTAGGTTATCATGGAGTGAACGAACAGAAGTATGGGCATATTCTGCTAATTGTGAGCTCTCAATTAGCGAGAGCATTCCTTTATCGTCACAGTGAGTCAAAAGTGTGATGAGATGACGGATCCGTGATTTTGTCCATTTCAAATCTAAAAACGGCCCTGGGATATTATAATGGTGCTTTTCATACATAAAACCCTCTTGTCGTTTTGTCCATCGCGTGAGACCGCTCATCGCAATAAGTACTTTATTGGCAATTAATACGTGACGTTTTTCATGGTTGAATGACATACCTACACCTCCTCTACTCTGAACTATTACACCTAGTATCCTGTTCAAAAGAGCAACTGTCAAAATGTAACTACGGTACGGTAAGAAGCGACCAAACCGTTAAAAACGTTGGTGTGAAGCCGTTTTCAGAGCCGAAATACATGTCATTTCGGTACGGTCAAAAACGACCAAAATCTGAAGAATCGCATAGCAGCGCCGTAGAAGTGCTTTTTAGCTCTACAATTTTCAAAGACAATGAAGCAAAAGTGTCGTTTCAGTACGGGATTTGACGACCAATTGATTAAAAGTGCTGTTTCAGTACGGGATTTAACGACCAGTATAGTGAAAAGCGCTGTTTCAGTACGGGATCTGGCGACCAACACATACAAAAAGAGCCTTAAAAGTTTTTATTAAAAAAGTACTTTTTTTGATAAATGTTGTTCCAGTACGGTATTTAGCGACCAATTCAATTAAAATGTTGTTTCGGTACGGGACTTAGCGACCAATATAATCAATGTGTTGTTTTGGTACGGTCTAAAACGACCATAAGCGATTAAAATGTTAAGAAAAGTACGAGTTTAGTATGGAAATGGGCAACTAAAAATCAAAATTGGTCGTTTTACGACATGATTCGACATTTTGATCAATTTTTAATTTATAGTTAAACAAATGTTTAGGTGCAATATGTTAAAGACGCAGTGGGATTCAATCGATTTTATAAGAACGTATGTTCTTTATTTTAAAAACTACTATTTTGCAAATGACCAATTTGTATTCTGTTTATCATTATTATTTGTTATATATGCATGGATATTAAACTACATGAAGCTAGTCAATATAGCTTTTAAAGAATACTTCGCTAACTTGTTCTTTAGATCGTCTAACAACTACTATCATATAAATGGTCAAAAGATTAGGGTAATGAGGTTTTGTTACTTTAAGGACAAATGATTACATTTAAAATAGCCTGACAAAAGTTTGTAGCACATTTAAGTCGGAATTAAGAAATAAGCAATAAGAAGAGCGTACGAGATAAAAATGAACTGCCCCATAAAAGTTGGACATAAAAATCCAACTTTTATGGGGGGTTTTTTATGGCCAAATATACGAACGCATTTAAGATCAAGGTCGCTGAACGTTACCTAGCGGGACGAGATGGATACAGGAGCTTGGCGAAAGAATTCGGGATCACACATGAACGGATCCATGTGTGGTCGCGTCTCTATGAGCGTTGTGGAGAGACGATCTTCGATCGTTCCTATACAACCCACTCACCGGCATTTAAACTGGAAGTATTAAACGACATGGCGACCAACAGGCTGTCCGACTTAGAGGAGGCCGTTAAATACCGAATCTCTTCCCCGGGGATGATCTCAAGATGGCGATCGACGTATGAACGGGAAGGGTCTGAGGGCCTGGTCGCCAGACCGAAAGGACGTGCCCCGATGGCGAGACGCAAGAAGAAGGATCCTGAAGAGATGACGGAGATCGAGAAGCTCAAGGAACGGGTCGAGTACCTCGAGATGGAGAACGCTGCGTTAAAAAATTGAGAGCCTTGGTTTAAGAAGAGAATGCGCGACGAACCGGATCAAGGCGCAAGTGATCGACGAGTTGCGGTCGATCTATCCCGTTCCGGGACTCTTCTGACGTGCTCGGTACGGCCCGGAGCGTCTAACTATTGGCGGACGCGCCTGACGGGCGAGGATAAGTATGCGGAGGTGAAGGCGGCTATCCATTTCCTTTTCCACGCACTTCTCGAACGCCAGGGCTTCCGGCACGATCCGAAGACCGTGCGCCGTCTCATGAACGATCTCGGTCTCAAGTGTCTCGTCCGCATGAAAGCGATACCGCTCCTATAAGGGACGGGTCGGAGAGGTCGCGCCAAACCTTCTCTAACGGGATTCATGGCCACCGGCCTGAACCAGAAATGGGTGACTGACGTCACTGAGTTCCACCTCTTCGGGGAGAAGCTTTATCTCTCGCCGATGATGGACTTAGGAACCCGTGAGATCATTGCCTATACCATGTCGGACCGCCCGACATACGGGTTCGTCGGCGCAATGTTGGATCAGGCAATCAGTAAGCTCGACGGGAAAGCCTGACCGATCATCCATTCCGACCAAGGTTGGCACTATCAGTATCGAGCGTTCATCGGTACGCTTCACGAGCACGGCATCACGCAAAGTATGTCCCGTAAGGGAAACTGTCTCGACAACGCAGCCATCGAAAGCTTCTTCGCCGTGCTCAAGTCAGAGCTACTGTATCTCAAGGAATTCAATGACATGCACCACTTCAAATGTGAGCTCGAGCGTTATATCGAGTACTATAACCATCGTCGCATCAAGAGACGACTAAAAAACCTGAGCCCGGTAGAATACCGCACTCAGGTCCTCAAGGTCGCCTGACAAACTATTTAATGTCTAACTTTTTTGGTTCAGTTCAAAATCTCGTACGCTCTTCTTATTTATTCGTATAATTGTTTTTCAATACACTTACTCTCAAATACAACTAACACATGCTTAAAGTAGAAGAGCATTACTCCGATCATGGTGTTCCCAGCGTTCTAATGGATGGAAGTACAAGAAGTAGAAATCTCCAGATCGATGCCAATCTCTGATGATAAAATCAAGTTCTTTAATGCGATCTAAGTTTAGTTCCAGCTCTTTCAAATTTTCCGCCTTCCGACTTTTATTAAATCGGATAGAATGCGTGAACTGACGCCAGTGGCGTTTTGCTGGCATTTCTTCATTCAGTTGGTAAGAACTTAATCGTTCTTTTTGAAGAACAAAGGATAAATGATAAGCAAAAGTTCCCTTTAATCGTTCAATTTGTTCCCCATAGATACTAATAATTTGTTGTTTCAACAAATCATCATAGACTTCTTCTGAAACAGTGACGGTGATTTGAGTATCCCGTTTAATAGAAGAAGCTCCGCTAATTTTGACAGAAGAGAAGAGACCAAAAATTGAAAGATCGCCTTCCTCACTTCTGACTGCAACACGATAATAACCGAGCTTTACCAAACGCTGTGTTGTAAGTGTGTAGCTCTTACCACTATCGTTTCCATAAATCTTTTTGACGAGTTTCGAAATCGGAAAAACAATTTTTCGACTGGTCTGGAAGGTTACATCTCGATATGACAGAATCTCATTAAGTGCTTCAAAATCGCGTGCGTCAAGATCTGGTACATTTCCCTCGAGCTCTGCAATGAATTCGTTACTTACAAGAACAGATAAATTAGTCGGTACACCTTGTTTATATTTAGGGACAACAGCGGAATAGTCATGTAGATCGAGAGATAAATCACTTAACAAGCCTTCACCCTGACTAAATTTTTCTGTCGAATTCTTCATACGATCAGCAATCCCGAAAAACGGTACAGTAATTGAAGTCGAAGTAGCCACATGTGCCTTTGGTTGCGCTCGTTGTAATTCTTTTGCAACTTCTCCAATGACCATTAAAATATCTGTCCGCATCGTCGTCGTTTGTTGATTTTTTGTTTTTTGTCCCCAATGTGGGTAGGTATGAATCAGTAGATTATTGTTCTCGGCCCACTCTTCAAGTTCCTGAATATGTTCCTGCATTAACTTCTCAACACTATCAGCAGAGAACTTTCGCTGGAATCCTTCTTTTCCTGCAATATCCCAGTACTCAAGATACATTTTATGAAGACCACGTAATTCTTTCAGCGGACCTTTATTTTCAAGATAGTTTTTAACAGCTGCACGAACCCAGCGCCGTTTCAGTTTTTTAAATGAATAATAACGAAGCTTTGTATAGACATCTTCTTCGTTCTGAAACTCATAATACTCTACATAGAGCTGATTTACATAGGCTTCGACATCAATGATATCGATTGAGATCAGTTGTTCTGTAACGTCGTTTTCTAGCAAGGTCTTCGCTGCTTGAGAAACGACAAGTTGTCTGTGTTTGACGGATGAGGTAGAGTCCATGATGCATCGCCCCCTTATTTCGATACAAGTAGCATAGCATGTCTTGAGAGAGGTGGGGAAATTAGATAAAAAGCGTGCGCCGGCGCACGCTTTTTATCTAAGAACGTCTTCATAAGATAATCTTAGACATACTCCAAAATATACGTTTCACGTGAAACAAATTTCTGATTTTTTATTATAAGAGTTTGCTTCACACAGTAATTTCTAAATGATTATAAAAAACTAGTCCGTGCTTTTATGTTGAATTTTATATCTTCATGAGTTGTGTCTCTCGAACTAAACCACGGATTAGTTACAGTAATCCTCATAGTGAGGTTAAAGTTATTAATTAAAAATGCTTAATACATTGATGCTATATGCTTAAATACAATCTTAAACTCTTTTATTGTATAAGAAATAGTTAAAGTTAAATGACTTATCGAATTTTGCCACGTTTGTTAAAAATCAATTTTTTTAATATATGAATCCACATAGTAATAAAAACAAAAATATGATTAAGAGTTTTAGTGGTGATAGGAAGCCTTCGAAGGTTGAGTATATGAGGCACTTTAAATTCGCGATAATCGTTTCTTAAATAATAAGTTTAAAGGGATAATGTGCGAAATTTACACTGTTGGAAAAGGGATCTACCTCTTGAGAGGTCTCTTTCTTTTGAACCCTTATGCATTGAAAAAATCTCCTTGATTCTTTGATATTTTTATAAAGATCAATTAATAAGTAGATTTAATAAATAGATAAGTTAAATCAACGAAGAAATAACTTTGTGTTATTTCACTTACCAAATTAATAGATGATTTTTTAACTTATACATCTAAACGAAATATCAATTCGTGCTTATCTTTTAGCAATTTCCTAAATGACTAAGCAATTAAAATTTTGAAGGTATAAAGCTGAAATTTGAGAATAGATACTTAAATTTCATTAGAAATGTAAAATCAAGGGTTTCGTATGGAAAAGGAAGTATGTTAGAATTCGGGTCAATCAGAATAGAATCTTCATCTAAAAAGAAGGAGAGTGAAGAAAATGGATTTGTTTACAGTCGTAATTATGCTAGGGAATATCTTTATTATCATAGGTGTTTTATATTTTATTTACAAAATGATTCAATGCATTCGACTGAAATGATCCGACTTCACATATATTCTAAAATAAAAAATATTACACATTTTATTATCAAATGAAATGTTTTTAATGAGATGTATTTAAAAGAAGTAATTATAAAAAAAGTATGCGTCGGCGCATACTTTTTTTAATAGAGTGATATAAGAAGACTGATATAAGTTTTTTTATTTTAAGACTAGGCATTCGAGCATTAACAATTCATCATCCAATGACAAGAACTGATTTAACACAGTTGCATGATTGTCTTGAAGTTGAACATTATAAAAATGAAATTGCAACTGATTTTTCAATGAAATCGAAAACGCATTTTATGACGAACTCAGATAGCTTTTCGTCGCGCTCTTATAAGAATAAATCTTGTATAGACTGAATAATTTGTTGAGATTATTCCTTATTAAATCAATCGAACATATCGACACTCTCTATGTTTTCATGATGTCTGAATGACCTAAGAAAACTACAAGGGAAGTTACCTTAAAAATCAGAGTCTATACTTTGCCTTGAAAAATGTACACGTCTTCTTTTAAAACGTTGCTTTTAATTTTTGAAGCATGCCAGCCCAACCCTGGGACATAAAATTACGGACAATACTTTGCGGCTGATTTGCTTTTGGGACTAGATCATCAGCGTTTTTCCATCCCCTGTGTGTCACTGTAAAAACTGTAAGATCGTTAAATGAAGATAGGGAGAAAGTTACGATCCACCCGTCTGCATCCCAACTGAAAGATAATTCTTTTTCTGGCTGTACATTTAACACCGTACAAGGAGATGGGCCAAAAGGAGATTGAAGGTGAAACACATACCCTAGTTGTACAACAAGGTCGTTCGGCATGAACCATTCAGATAAAGAGCGAGCCGTCGAGATATGATTCCACACTTGTGCCATGGACGCATCAATTGAAATTGAGTGTTTAATGTCTTCTACAGGTTGATTCATCGTTTATTACCACCCAATCTTTTTTATGTTATGTAACTTTTGAAGATTGATAAAAGAGAAAAGTGATTCTCCATAAGTTTTCGTACTAGAACTAAGTCAATTATAATCTAAGAATGAGTTTTTATTGCTGCGTTTCTACGATTATCACGATCTAAGTATTCAACATCATTAGCTGAATCACCGGAAGCCAAATAAAATTTTTGAGCTGCTGAAGCATTAGAAAATCACATCAATCACGGTCTGCACTATAAGGATTATACATTAGATAAGCTACTACCTTAGCATTGTCGGATTAAAGACATGTACTTAATTATATGCGAAAGCAAAAATATGAAATAGAAGCCCATCTAATTTTTTAAATAAGCTTCTTTAAGTTAGTCCTTTTTATTAGGTTAAAGTCAATTTAGATCATTAAGGAAGCCAAAGTTTAAAGAAAAAAGTAACTAAGGACTATTTTTAATGTTTTTTAGTATGAGGCAATTATAATACCCAGGCGAATAAATATCATCCGAACAAGTCAACATGAGGCTGATCTTCACTACAATTTTTCCTTTACTAGTTTACCTTGTAATTGATCATGTAGATAAATATGAACACATTGACATTAGAGATGTTAACGCTTCTTATTCAATTGGATTAAAAATCAATATGAATTTTAGATGAAGAGTAATGAACTAAGAAAAGTGCAACTAGCTTAAAGATGTGAAATTTGTTCATGTTTAAGCTGAAAAAAAGTAGGGAATTTCTAAAATGTCAGCATATAAAATTGTTTTTCGTTAGTAAATTATTGTTTTCGCAAATTTATTATGAGGAGGAAAAGAAAATGAGCAGAAAAGAAAATACATTTATCGAAGTATTTAATACCCAAGCGGAAGTTTTAAGTAAAGTAAATGAATTAAAAGTACAAGGTTATGATGAAAGAGATATGTATGTTGTAGCTCAAGATAAACATTCCTTCTCTATGGTAGAGAATCAAACAAACGTTAATGTAGAAACTGCAGGTGAACAGCAGAACCAAGGATTTATGGGGAAATTCATGGCTGCCTTTTCAGATGACTCTTCTACTGAAGCATTTCGAGGAATGGGTTTAACGCATGATGAATCAGAAGAGTATCGTCGTCAGGTAGAGAACGGTAAATTGGTTCTATATGTAGACCACGATTATAATGACTCTTACGAAAAGCACAGTCAAAATTACAATCAGTTTACTGGAGAAACCGAAAACCAATACAATCAAACTGGGGTAGAAGCGAATCAAGATCATAACGATCATCTTGCAGATGTAAATCGGACCCAAGGATACGACCACACATCAGGTACAGATCGGGCGGGTGTCACGGGAATGAATAGTGACACAGAGGAAGAACGTCTCCGCTTGCATGAAGAACGGCTAAATATTGATAAAGAAAAAGTACAAACAGGGGAAGTAAATGTTAGTAAGCATGTAGTGGAAGATAAACAATCAATCGAAGTACCGGTAGAGCGTGAAGAAGTCTATGTTGAAAGACGTAAAGTCGATCAAGATACGTCTGGAACTGACGCATTCGTAGATGAGAACGACTCCATCCATGTACCACTCTCAGAGGAAAGAGTCGTCGTCTCAAAAGAGGATGTAGTCTCTGAAGAAATTGTCGTTGGAAAACGTAAAGTACGAGACACAGAAACAGTTTCTGAAACAGTAAGACGTGAGGAAGCAGATATTGACGAAGGTGACGATATTAAATCCGATCTAGATCGGGAAGACAATAAAAGACTTTAATAGTTACGAACAAAGAGGGGGTAGCTAACCAGCTACCCCCTCTTTGAGGAGAACGGGAGATACTGAACAATTACATGTTCATAGATAAGATTCATCCCAAATATACTTATTCGCAGATAAATTTAACTCTAATCTATATAGTATTTTGACAGCTTACCATAGTGGAATTTGTCAAACTGGAATCATAGACTGGTTCCATAAATGTTTCAATTGAAACAAAGTATTTAATTGTACTAAAAAGATAAAAGAGAAAGGGTACTTTTTCATAAGTTTTCATAATATAGAAGAAAAAAATACAGTAAAAAGGATTAGTTCCAGTCGCATGCGTTTCCATCATTATCACGATCCAAGTCATGAGGATCATTAGCTGGACCACCGGCAGCTAAATAGAAATCTTGCGCAGCTTGAGCACTTGAAAAGTCACCACAATCACGATCTCCACCATAAGGATCGTATTCCAGATCAGTTGTTACTTCTGTTTCTGTTCCTCCTCCTTCTTCGTCTACGTATTCTTCATCAGAAATCTCTTCTGTCATTGTCTCAATACTTGCCAAGGACGATTCGAGTTCATCCACTTTTTCTTCGGCAGCAATCCGTTTTGTTTCTTCTTCCTTCAAGTCACTTTCAAGTTCAGATCGTTTGTCTGATTCTTCTTGATAGCTTTCGACCGTTTGTAAACGTAATTCTTTTTCACGTGATAATTTATCTTTTAACATCTTTGTTTCTTGTTGCTCTTTTTCTAGTTCAAGCTGCGTATTTTTTAAAGATGACTTCAACTGTTTTGTCTCTTTCTTTAGAGTAACTAATACCTCAGTTTCCTCTGAGGTTGATTCTGTTACTGTCTTCTTCGCTTCAGTTCCTTCCACATTGTAGATGCTAATTGCAAAAGCAATAAATACGCCAAGCCAAACGATAGATACCGGATATTTTACTGAATTTCGAAGTCTCGGTTTAAAGTAAAAATATAGACCTAATACGGAAACGATCAATCCGATAACACTCCAAAAGGTAATGGTGAAGAATAGAAGATATACGATAGCAATCACGATAAGCAAAATTCCTTTACGGAAATTCATAAAATTCACTTCCATTTCTAAAAATATATGTACACTTTTTTTATTTTACAGTTGAATAAGAAAAAGCACTATATATAGTAAAAATTATCGTTGAATTTAAATATTTCTTTTAATTAAAGATAACTTTTTGTGAAAGAGTAACAGGTCAGTTTTTCATTGACTTTTTTAAAAATTTTTTCGTCCCTTTGATAAGGAGTCTAACTCTGATCAGTGAAGTGTACATCCCGAGGAGAAAATCGGAAAATGTTCTCCTCCGGCGTAGTTCAAACTTTCTTTTTTAATGCTAATGTTAATGCCAGTGCTAGCATAATATGTTTGATCTTGGCGTACGCTCTGTGGCTGCCGTCAAACGATGAACAAGAACGTAAAGATACTATCACTTAAGAGCGTTTTGGAAACGTCCTTATCGATCGGAGAATGCTATCAGCGGTAGTTAGGTTTTATTAGCATGTATATGCTCAAAGTTCCTTTTTTAATAAAAGAATTGATAAAAAAGATGTACTTTTGAGTGGCCAGTAGGGATCGATTTTTTTGAATTTAGTTTTACGAAGGAACATGAATTTTAGAAGAATTAAAAAGTATAGGTTGTTGTTGTTCTTCTTACTTTTTCATCTAGTATTTATAAGTACTAGGATATGGAGTGTTTTGATTAAGCAATCTAGATTAAACGGTCAATCATAAGCAGATGATTCATTTGCTCATGAGATAGAATACTAATTTTTGATTGCAATCTGGTGATGAGAATATCTAATAAGAACGCAATATTTTTTGAGTCCTTGAATGACTAAATCATTCAAGGACTTTTTGTTTTCCCATATTTATCATTCATACATATAAAAATAAGTAATCAAAAAAAAGAACTATTGAGAACGACAATACAGTGACAAAAGAAAACCAATAAAAAAGCGTTGACATCTAACTGTACTGACCATATCATACAGTTATAAAGTGTATTACTGAATTAATACAGCGTTCACGAGTGAGGTGATGTTATTGCATTTTAATAAACGGATTCCCATTTACCTACAAGTATTGGATTGGTTCAAAAAACGTATCGTCATGGGGGAGTTCAAAAGAGGAGAGAGTATCCCTTCACGGCGAGCGCTAGCTGCTACGCTTAAGATTCATCCGAATACGGCACAAAAAGTGTATAAGGAATTAGAAGAACAACAACTAATCACGACCGAGCTTAATGTACCGAGTAAAGTGACGATGGATCAATCCGTCATCGATCAAGCAAGAACAGAACTTCTTGACAATACGGTCACACAATTTGTCGAGTCGATTCGTGCACTACAGATTTCGCTAGAAGAGGGCCTCATTAATTTTGAAAAAGAATACACCATTCGAAAAGGGAGTGAGCTAGATGCTTGAAGTCCGCGGATTACAAAAATCATATGGTCAAAAAAAGAATGTCTTGAACGATGTATCGTTCACTGTTCCGCTGAATCAACTGACTTGTCTGATTGGATTAAATGGAGAAGGGAAGTCTACCATTTTAAAAGCCATTATAGGTTTGATTCCAGTAGATGCTGGGACCATTACGATAGACGGAGAAAAGAAACAAGATTGCATCACCTTCGTACCAGATTTGTCCACGATGCCAAGTTATATGAGTGTAGGAGAAGCAATCGCTTATATGCGCGACTATTATCCGGATTGGAATCCACAAGTAGCGAATGAGTTAATGGGCTTCTTTAAGCTAGTTCCGACAGATCGAATTGCCAATTTATCTAAAGGGAACAAAGCAAAAGTTAATCTGTTGATTGGCTTCGCGATGAATCGTCCATACTTATTGCTCGATGAACCATTAGCAGGCATTGATTTATTCACAAAAGAACAAATTGCTTGGATCTTCTCGAGTCATTATATGGAGGGCAAAGGCATCTTGATGACGACGCATGAAATTGCGGAAGTGGAACATCTGATCGATCGCGTCATCTTTCTCCAGGACGGTACGATCATCCAAGAGGAAGACTCAGAAGAAATGCGAGAACTTTACGGGAAATCAGTCCAGGATCGAATGAGGGAGGTTTATCAGACATGAAGAAATTCTTAATGCTGTCGAACGAGGAAATTAAACGAAGTCTTAAACTATATATGACGATTTTGATGACGCTGATTATCATCGAAATTACATCCGTCGTGTATCAGATTCTTCATTATCAGTCCAAAATAGAAGATTTAATGCAAAAAGAGCGACTCACAGAAATGCAAGCTGTTGAGCAACTGAATGGTCCATTGACGTTTGGTGACGCGACGAACTATTTCAAGTATGTGATTACACTCGGCATTATGTTTACGATTTTGTACGCTTTTCAGATTTGGTACCGCGATTGGTACGGCGAATCGAAATACATCTATCGTTTATTGATGTTACCAGGTAAACGCATTACGATACTACTCTCCAAACTAATGACAGTGTTGATCTTTGTTTGTGGCTTCCTAGGGATCCAGTGGGTCATTATCATCTTAAGTCATCCGATTTACGAATTGCTATTACCCGACCACTTACAAGTAGTATCAAAAATTACTGGAGAGTCGACAGCAATCAACATGCTCTACACCTTTAACATCATTGACACTTTCGTCATTTTAGCACTCGCGCTCTTCGTCATCACGATCATCTTCCTGTTTGTCTTGACAGAGCGGTCTTATCGGAAAGGAAAGGCGTTACTGACGATTGCCAGGGATGTATCCCTCTTGATTGTGCCATTCATCGCATTGCGTTACGTATTTGATGCAACGAGCATACTCGTTCCGAATCAACAAGTGTTCGTTTATCTATCCTTTATTCTCGCCTATTTTGTATATGTGAGTTGGAAGTGTATTCAATTACTAAACCATAAAGTATCTATCTAAGAGTTAGAAGGAGGAAGCCATGAGACGATACAAAGAAATGATCATCGTTGGGGGCATTGCTGGAGTGACCTTACTCAGTTATTTTGGTTATGCCGCCAGTATTAAAGGATCGGACTATGAGGTCGAAAGTTTACAAAAAGGAACTGCTGAAGAGCTGAAGAGGATCAATATTGAGGTTGAAAATGGAGACATCAAACCGACTCAATACAATGTTCAATTAGACGGTCAGATCACTAGTGAATCGCAGAACTATATCACAAGCTTGTTCAATAATTACGCAGCTGACTTTCCATCCGATTTCTATCGCTTCATTTCAAAAGAAGACGTATTTACGAGTGAGATCGGTCCACGGACGTACGGCATTAAGATGAATGAATCAAAGTTAAACTACCACTCTTATGATAAAAGTACGCAGAAGCAGTTCAAAAAAACATTCGATTACCGTCTCGCTGTACCTGATCGCGAAACGTCTGATGTACGTGTTTTTTATCAGGATGGTATGAACGTATACGTTCAGTGGGATGATCACAGCACGAAAGAAAAGTCGACAGTTCTGTTACTCAACCTTGCAAGAGGAAAGGTCGAGATGCTTCAATCCAAGCAACTTAAAAACAATCGAGAACGGCAGTATGTCGTCGTCAATCCTTATGGAATCGTCTACCGCGAAATTACGTATGACGCGGAAGGGGCAGAAAAAGACAGTGCTTACTATTTAGATAACGGTAAAAGCATCAAGCGTCTCAAAGCACTCGACGCTTACGCAGCAGAGGGCAACTTCAATACCGCTGACGATAATCAATCGTTGATCGCTTATGGGGTGTTTGATTCAGAAAATAGTAAAAGCATCAAATGGAGTACTTATGACTTTAAGACGAATCAAGTCAAGCAACATGAAGTGGAAGGGCAACATACTTATCGTTTCAATGGCTCCTATACGATGATTGCGCAGGATAAGCTATACCACATCGCTAACATCAATGACTCAGACTTCCAGGTCACGGTAGTCGATACGAAAAATGAAACGATTACGTACCAAGGGATCATCAAAGATAAGAATTCTAAAAAAAATCGTCTGATACAAGATGTGACTGTATTGGAGTAATCCTTATCGGGTGATGAATCTGTCTTTTGCGTTTGATATTTAAAGAGGTACTGTTAACGAGTCACTGACATCATCATTGACAGGTGTTTGGAAGACCACTAAAGTGAAGATAACTTAAATAGAATCACTAGGGGTGTTATTAAACTGAGATGAGTAGCTACTCAAACCCTTTGAACCTGAACTAGGTCGTACTAGCGTAGGGAAGTGTAGACTCTGATGAACAAGCGGAGACGATTGTGTCGTTCTTTGCTATGTGATTATTTAGATGTGCGCAACTTTCCTTTTGGAGAGTTGCGCTTTTTTATTTACTACTTCGCTATTTAAGTTTCAAAAATTGATGGAGGAGTGGGGAACAATGACCAGAACGGTTTTAGTAACGGGAAGTAGTCGAGGATTGGGGGCGACGATTGCAAGAGTGTTGGTGAACAACGGATTTAAAGTCGTAATTAATTACTATAAAAGCAAGAATGCGGCAGAGAAACTTGTAAGCGAACTGGGAGTAGAGAATGCTATTGCCTTGTATGCGGATGTCACGAAGCGACAAGATGTCGAGCACTTGATTCAATCAGCCACTACGCATTATGGACAAATCGATGTTGTAGTCAATAATGCATTAGTAGATTTTAAATTCGATCCGATGGCACAAAAAGCGTTTATCGATTTAAACTGGGAAGATTACCAAAAACAACTGGATGGAACACTGAAAGCGGCATTTCATGTCACCCAAAGTGTCTTGCCACAATTCATTGAACGAAATATCGGTAGCATCATCAGTATCGGAACAAACCTCTATCAAAATCCAGTCGTTCCCTATCATGAATATACGACAGCAAAGGCAGGTCTGATTGGCTTTAGCCGTAATCTAGCAGCGGAATTAGGTCAATACGGCATAAACGTGAACGTAGTGTCCGGCGGGTTGTTGAAAGTGACTGATGCTAGTTCTGTAACCACCGCTGAAGTATTCGATTTAATTGCCCAATCGACACCGTTAAAAAGAGTGACGAGTCTAGAAGAAGTAGCACAGTTGGTCGCTTTTTTGGCATCAGAAGCAGCGTCTGGGATTACTGGCCAAAACTTAACCGTAGATGGTGGGTTAACGATGAATTAAAACAGATGTGTTAAAAAGATTGACTATTTATAGGAGAAGGGAGTCATGAACTGAAGATGACGAACAGGAATCAGTTAAATATCGGCGTGTTGTTATATGGATGTGGTCATCACCAAGCCGCATGGTTAATGCCCGACTCTAAAATTGAAGAGATCGGAGAGAGTAGCTATTATCAGCGATTGGCTCAAATAGCAGAATCCGGTTATTTGGACGCTGTATTTTTTGCTGACAATCAATCTTTTCCGGCTGCAAATGCGACTGATTTACCCGCCTTTTGGTTGGATCCTTTAATCAATTTAACGGCTATTTCTCAAGTAACTAACCACATAGGATTAGTCTCAACGATATCAAGCACGTTTTCAAATCCATATACGGCAGCGAGACAATTGCTAAGTCTTGATCACGTGACTAATGGGCGTGTAGGGTGGAACTTAGTGACTTCGATGACGGACTGGGAAGCATTAAATCATAATATGGATGCATTACCTACAAGGGAAGAACGGTATAAAAAGGCGGAAGAATTTGCGATTTTGATGGAGAAGCTATTTTTATCGTGGGATCAAGATGATTTTCTTTCAGATCGATTAGTTAACCGATTAATTGATCCTGAAAAAATTCAACCTATCCATCATACTGGGACCTATTTTAGCGTAAAAGGTCCTTTATCTACTCCGCGTAGCCCCCAAGGGAAACCAGTAGCTATGCAAGCGGGTGCGTCGGAACAAGGGATTGCCCTTGCATCAAGACATGCAGATGCCGTCTATTCTGTGTCATGGAATTTTAGACAAGCGCATGCATTTCGGGAGAAGCTGCAGGGGAAAATCAAACAAACTGAGTCACCAAATCGGAAGATTAAGATATACCCAGGCTTAGTGACGTATGTCGGGAAAACACGAGAAGAGGCATTAGCCAAAAAAGCCGAACTAGATGAAAAATTACCGTTTGAAAATGCGTTGAAACAATTGAGCTTCTTTTTGCAGCAGGACTGCTCCACATGGGATCTCGAAGCAAAGATACCGGTCTTACCATCAATTGAAGAGTTTTCAGGACCCATTGGACGCTATCAAACGATTCTAGAGATTATCGAAGATACGGATCCTACACTAAAAGAACTGCTAGGTTATCTGGCTGCGGGAGGAGGACACTTGACATTGATTGGTACTCCGGCAGAAATTGCGGATCAGATGGGATTTTGGTTTAACGAGGGAGTGGCAGATGGCTTCAACTTAATGCCGCCGTCACTACCATCGAGTTTAGAAGATTTTGTAGATATGATTGTTCCTGAGCTTCAAAAAAGAGGATTGTTTAGAGAGGCGTACCAAGGGACTACACTTCGAGAATATATAGGTTTAGATAATCCTTTATGACGCAACTGATTTAGAAAGCAATAAAAGTATAAATAAAGTACCTATGATTCTAAGATGTATCAAGTTAAGAATTAGGAAGTCGTGCTATTATTTATCTATTTAATAGCTTATATAATATGATTAAGCACAAAAAGTTATACCACATCGCTCGCATTAAAGATTCAGATATCTAAGTTACCGTAGTCGATACGAATAATGAATTGTTATCATGTAATATAATTTGATCAACACATATGAGATTTAGTAATGAAGAATTTATGAATGTTTGCAAATGCGATGAATATACCATTATTTTTAATGAATCTAGTTGCAAATTAAATAGAAATATCACATCGAAGTCTATTTCGGCCAATAACATAAGTGAAAAGTTAGCTTATTATTATGGTGAACTTAATATGATCCATCCGTTCCGAGAAGGGAACGGACGTACACAGAAAATGTTTATTGAAAAAGTAGCAGATAAGCTGGGTTACTCTCTCCAGTTAGAAAAGGTAGACTCTAAGAAATTACTCGAGGTGACGATTGAGTCAGTAAATGGAACTGGAAGACCTTTGAAAAAAGTCTTTGAAGAGGTAATTGTAACCAAACACTTCAAAAGTCAATCTGATCAGTCACATATAAATAGTAAAAGTATTACTTCAACAAATGTAAGCAAAAACAATTATGATTTAGAAAGATGAGCTAAAAAGGAGGGACTAGTATGGATGCGGTCAAGCGATTGAAAGAAGATATTGAGAATAGTGCAGATTGGAATGTAACTATTACAGTTAGTAAAAAAGATCTCGAGAAACTAATTCGTGCGTACGAAGAATTAAAAAAGCAATCTAAGCAAGAGGATAAAACTAAAAAATAAAAAAATGTTAAAGGACTGAGTCAAAGCTTCTTAAGAAGTGAATGATTTGGTTCTATTTTTATAAAAAAATATTATGAGGACTTATGTACTGTTTTGTAGAATCGCACAGTATGGGAATATCAGTGTTTAAAATGTATACCATGTTTTATGCTGGAGCATAAAACATGGTTGTATGAGTGTAAAAGATAACTCCAGCTAAAAAGACGAAATCATCTCTCAGTCACCTTTTCTGTAGTAGATTCAGCCCCTTCAGTTCTGTCTTCAGGACTTTGCCGCGGAGAATCATGAAGTGTTTCAATGTCGAAATGACAAGCTAACACGTGTCCGGTCCGTTCGTGAGGACTGTCTAATGGTTCGGGAATAACCGAGATATTTGACGAACAAGTAATCATGAACTCCTTCATGCGCCTCGATTCCGCGAACTGGTTCATATGTTCAGATACCTCTTCTGTGTAATGAACTGTGACCAACAGCTCTGGGCTTGGTGTTTTCCAATTCTCTTGTTTCAGTATCGCACGTTCTAAAAAAAATTGATGACTGAGTAGTTGGAAATACGTTGGCAACTTGAACCATGCAACGTCTTTCTGATCTAAGTAACCAAGAGTATTTAACTCTGCAGGACTGACAGCTCGGTCTCGCACTCTTGTATTTCTTTGATTCTGGACTTCTTCAAAGCTTCCCACATCATCGCTAACTTTTATTGATATAAATGCTCTTTGCCCTTCATCCATTTTATATATCTTTGAATAGAGAGCATACTTCGGAAATCCTTTGTGAATTGACAGACGAAAACGATCGCTCAAAGCTTCTCGTTCTTCGACATCATTGGTCTCGAACTTAAAATTATCAAATTCAACATGATTTACGAGAGTATACCAATACCCGACACTCGTCGCCGTACCAAGTCTTTTATTTTCCAGACGAATTGATGCTATGTCATTTTTTTCGTTCAGATCATTCGAATCTATCCATTTAACTTTTTCAGACAATGGTGGATGCAGCGGAACATATATCTCTTTCTTCTGGAGCGACAAGAACGATCCATTCTCAACCCGATAGCGTAAGGCGTTTGCCCTTGCTTCTTTCTCTGCAATCTGAAGCGTCGATTCTGCAACTGAAACGGAATCTTTTGCCGCTTTCGCGGAATCCTTTGCCGCTTCTGCCGATTGTTTAGAGTCACCTCGCGCTTCTAAAGCTGTCATGGCATTGATGACGCTCACAATCATGCCACCAGCCACAAATATCAGCGTCGCGATGTCGTTCGCTTTTTCAAAAAAGGTTGCTATCGATCCAATAACAAGTGTAGCTACTAGAACCATAATCGAGGCTGTTATACTGATAGTCGCAAAATTTTTATTCATATCTCACCCCTATTTTTCCTTTAATCATACCAAATCGCCTCAAAACTCGCGTGGATAATTATGATGTAGTGAATCAATTGAATAACTTATGGTAAATGCTTCGAGGTGGAAGTACGACTACTTCTTTTGTAATAGGTAATTTAATAAGGTCTTCGATTCTTACAAAATATATTGGATCATTAGATTTATTTAAATCAACATGAGGATCTTTTGAACAAATACAGGTAGTAGAGTCAAACATCTTGATAATATACACTTCTCCAAGATTTTCTATGGATACTTTCAGCATAGTTTTATTTTTAATTAAAATATTAGTTATCATTCTTCTATACAACATCGAAAGAAGCCAAGCAATAAAAAAGATACCTACGGACATAAGTATAGTGCTAGTCATATTTATGTTTTCAGATATAAACAGCTTCCATAGGATATAAAGAAAGATTAATAAGTAGGTTAAGTAAAAAGCTAATTCTCCTATACTTAGAAAGCGTTTTTTCAAGAGCTGATCGTCGGTTAAAAAAACACTTTCAAAATGGCTTTTTGATACAAGAGACATTCCATAAACAATCAGCGGAGGTAAAGAAAAAACGAATGCGATGATGGCTGATACTTTCATATGAATTTCTTCCTTTCAACTTTTATGAACTAATCTACGAACTTTAAAGTATTAAGTTTCTTTAAAGGTGAGAACTAGAGGTTTGTTTATATAAAACGGTGGTTTGATGTTTAAAAAGATAAAAGATCATAAAACTTTCTATTCTTCGAAAGATATAAAACATTCTTTGAATGGGCATATGAATAAAGAAATCGACCTTATAAGAATGCCGTTTTTAATTACAACTATGGTCTTGCGTTGGAGTTAGGTCAAAGGTTTATTATGGTTTATGAAAGGTAAGGAGGGATAATCGATGAATATCCAAAAGGCAGCTAAAATGTTTGATTTAAGTGTGGATACACTTCGTTATTATGAACGAGTAGGTGTTATCCCACCTGTTCACCGAAATGCTAGTGGATATCGTGACTATAAGACAAACGATCTAAATTGGATTTATTTAGCTAAGAATTTGCGTAGTGCCGGATTAACAGTTGAATCCTTAATTGAGTTTGCCCAGTTGGCCGAATTAAGGAAAACGCAAAATGTAGAAGAAGCTCAGAAGCAGATTTTATTTGATCAGTTGGAGGAGCTGGATAAAAAGTTATCTGTAATGCAAGAAGTGAGGGAGTTACTCGTTTATAAAATTGAAACGTATGACGAGCATATTGCAAAATTCAAGACGGGTGAAATGTCAGCAGATCAAGCCGAAAAATTGTGGGAGTGGAAAAAATAAAACGTTTCCCTTGCTATGGACTTAACTCGAAGGTTTAGGATAAATAATGTAATCGAAATTAGAGGAGGACATCAACATGCAAACAATCAAATTAAATAATGGCGTGGAAATACCACAATTAGGGTTTGGCGTTTATCAAATTCCATTGAATGAAACAGCTGAAGCAGTTTATCAAGCAATCAAAGTAGGATATCGTTTAATCGATACGGCTTCTATTTATGGAAATGAAAAAGAGACGGGCGAGGGAATTAAACGAGCAATTGACGAAGGGCTTGTTACACGCGAAGAACTTTTCATCACCTCTAAGTTATTTATTTTACAAGCACCGGAATCTAAAGCAACTGAAACGATCGAACACTCTATTCATACTATGGGGTTAGACTACCTTGATCTTTATCTTATTCACCAACCGTACGGTGATGTTTATGGAGCATGGAGAGCAATGGTTGCAGCACAAAAAGCGGGTAAATTGCGTGCGATTGGTGTTTCAAATTTCAAAGCAGCTAAGATGATTGAATTCATTGGGCTGAATGAAGTGAAGCCTCAAATCAATCAAATTGAAGTGAACCCTTGGAATCAAAGAATGGAAGATCAAGAATGGCATGAAAAATTTGATGTACAAGTAGAGGCTTGGGCTCCTTTTGCAGAAGGACTTCACGATCTATTCACAAATCCTGTATTAGCAGAAATCGGAGAACAGTATGGCAAAACTATTGGACAAGTTGTGCTTCGCTGGTTAATGCAACGAGGAATTGTCGCACTGGCTAAATCTGTCCGTCCGGAACGAATGGCTGAAAACATTGACATCTTTGATTTTGAACTTTCAAAAGAAGATATTGAAAAAATAGCTGCCTTAGATATGAAAGAATCAGCTTTCTTTGATCATGATGCGCCACAACAAGTTGAATGGTTTATGAATCGTATGGTGGAAACGGAAAAATGATAAAAAATATCCTAATCATTGGTGCAGGTGGACAAATTCCAGAAGTGTTGATACCACTATTGCTAGAACAAGCTGATCTAAACGTAACATTGTTTGGTCGGCGGGCAACTAGTCTATCCTATCCGGACGTGACAAAGATTTCTGGTGATGCAGGGAATGTATCAGAGTTGGTGAATGCCATGAAAAACCAAGAAATTATCTATATGAATTTTGATAATAAAAAAATAACAAGAGCAGTCATTGAAGCCATGCATCAAACTGGCGTTAAGCGTATTATTCAAGCCGGTGTATTAAGCGTGTACGGCGAAGTTGCGGAACCTTTTGCCACATGGAATAGTCGAATGATGGGCGGATCGGTTGCTCATAACCGTGGAGTAGAAGCACTTGAAGCAAGTGATTTAGATTACACGTATATGCGGATGACTTGGTTATATAACGGCAAACGAAAGGATTATGTCGCAAGTCCAAAAGGCGAACCATTTTTAGGCGCTCAAATTACAAGACAGGCGATTGCTCAATTTATTATCGATAATATTATAGGTGAACGAAACGATGTCCGAGCAAGTATCGGATTATGGGAACCTGGATCAGAAAATAAACCGAAACCTGATTTTTATTGATGGATGTAAAACAATCAGTAAGATGAATAGAAAAGGCTGTGACATAGTCCATTATTGTACTATGTCACAGCCTTTTTATAGAGGTGGAAATACGGTACAAAGGTGGCGATTTAGATAATTAAGAAACAATACATTTTCTTGCTAATAACAGTTGTATGCGTCATTATCTTTGGGGTCATTCTTCTATCAAAAACAATAAATGAGAAGGAAAAGGAAGGAACAACTATAAAAAATTCCAAAACATTGATTGTCTATTATTCAAGGACGGGGAATACTAAGGCAGTTGCTGAACTTATCAAAGAAAAAGTGGGGGGAGATCTCGTACAGATTGAAACAAAGGAGGAAAGACCCACGGATTACAGAATGGAAGTAGAACAGAATGCACAAGAACAAGAGGTTGACACCCTACCAGAATTAAAAACAACCATTCCTAACTTTGAGAACTATGATCGTATTTTTATCGGAACGCCCACATGGAACATGGCTTTACCTCAATCAGTAGTTTCATTTTTAGATGGTTATAATTTCAACGGGAAAACAGTGATTCCATTTAACACAAATGGCGGTTACGGTCCTGGCTCAACCTTTAGACAGATAAATGCCGGTACTCAAGGAGCGAAAGTTCTAGACGGATATACTGTAAAAGGGGGAGAAGAAACCAACGGGATCATACTTGCAATTAAAGGTGAAAATAAAGCAAAGGTATCAAAGGAAATCGATGTTTGGCTAGAGAAAATCAAACAATTAAAGAGATAGAAAGAAGTTAGAAAAGTTGAATACAGAAAAATTTGGGGCCATCTTACCAATTACATTACTATCTTACTTTTTAATATTAATGGATAACTCGATTATCTTTACTAGTTCAGTTGAGATGGGAGAAAGCCTGGGCTTGTCTGCCGCAGCGCTCTCCTGGGTATCGAGTGCATATACGCTCACATTCGGAGGCTTCTTACTTCTAAGTGGACGGCTTTCTGATTTGTTTGGAAGAAAACGTGTTTTTTTGTTTGGGCTGTTCATCTTTGGATTCAGTTCACTAATCATAGGTCTATCAAGAACACCTGAGATGGTGATTGCGATGCGTGCGATTCAAGGGATTGGTAGCTCGATTATTGCACCTACAACCCTTGCCTTGATCATAGATGTGTATCAGAACAAGATGAGACAGCGTGCTATTTCTTATTATGGCGCAACAGCAGGAATTGGTTCGAGTGTCGGTTTATTGGTTGGCGGTGGATTGACTAGTTTGATTTCTTGGCGGGCCGGTTTCCTGATCAATGTACCGTTTACGCTTCTTCTGTTTTTCTTAACTGTAAGGTACGTAGAAAATTCAGAACGACGAAAAGAACGCATTGATTATTTAGGTAGTTTATTATCAATCACAGGGCTAATTGGTATCATATATGGATTGGCAGAAAGCAAAGGTGTATTCGTCATTGGCGGTATGTTTATCTTAGGCTTATTCATCTTATGGGAAAGAAGCACTCCATATCCCATTTTGCCATTATCTCTCTTTAAAAATAAGATACGATCTGGTGCCTATGTCACACGGCTTCTATTTATGATGGCAATGTTGCCATTCTGGTTCTTTTTGCCGCAAATGATGCAGAATCAATATGGCTTTTCGGCCTTACAGTCGGGTTTGGCATTTTTACCTCTGACAATCGTCAATTTTATCATAGCCATGCAATTACCACGATTAATCTCAAAATTCGGGAATGGGAAAGTTTTGCTTATCGGTGAGGTGATATTAGTAACTGGGTTGATTTTACTTGCTTTCTCTAATCCAGCCAATGGTTATTGGCGTACTATTCTCATTCCTATGCTGATACTGGGATTGGGGCAAGGACTGATTTTAGCACCGGTCACCTCAGCAGGCGTTCATGAAGCGCCAACTGAACTGGCTGGTATTGCGAGTGGGGTTACAAATACCATGCATCAAATCGGAGGACCGATCGGCTTATCTTTAATTCTCTCGACTACTAATGAGTTTTCTAACAAAATTTGGTTCATGACGTTGTTTACACTTATTTCTATACTGGTGGTTTCTATTTTTGTGACTCAAAAGAAGTATTGATTACTTTCGAACAGAGCAAAAATGATTAAATTAATAATTAAGAAAAAAATCTACAGTTATTGAAATTGTTACCTATATGACAAAAAGATGAACTAACACTTCACCTCTAGGGGAGAGAACGCTAAAAAAGCAATCTCTCCCTTTCAATTTTTCAAAATCAATTTAAAAAAGTTAAATACTGATTTTCTCTAGAACTGAAAATCAAAAAATCATTATATAAAACGGTCGTTTAATATAAGATTGATACGTGTGTGAAATTCAAAAAAAATCCTCCTGGTCTCAGCCTAAGAGAATCTTCAAGAACTCATCACTCAATGTGTACAGCATCTGTTTCTTCTTTTTCAAGGATTGTTACTAATTTATAGAAACTTGTTTTTTTGATTCCAGCTTCTTGCATGGCTTTGACTGCCGTTATTTCTTTACGTTTCCATTTCCGATAGACTTCTCTGAACTCATCTGAAACTAAAACTTTTGGTCTTCCAAACTGAACACCATTTTGTAGAGCCAAGTCGATGCCTTCCCGTTGTCGTTTTCGAATACGCTGTCTTTCTTCCTCAGCCATCCAAGAAAGGATCTGCAATACTAAATCTGCAATGAATGTCCCCATGCTGTCTTTATATTGAGTAGTATCGAGTAATGGCATATCTAATACAATGATGTCAGCTTCGATATTTTTGGTTAAATCGTTCCACTCTTGAAGGATTTCTTCTTTGTTGCGACCGAATCGATCGAGTGAATGAATGCACAACACATCACCTTTTCGGATAATTCGTTTGAGTAACTGGTAATTTGCGCGCTCAAAATTCTTTCCACTTTGTTTATCGAGATAAATGTCGCGCTCGTTAATGCCGACTTTTTTCATGGCCTCTAGTTGTCGACCTTCATTTTGATCTTTACTACTGACTCGTATGTATCCAAATTTACGATTTTCCATAATTCACCTCGAAAACGATTTTCTTCCCTCATTATACCCGAAATCAGTTCGTAAAAGTATGTGTAAAAATGCGGACGTCCGGAAATTGATTTAATACTTTTTCGGACGTTATTTTGATATGGAAGGTGATGATTTTCATGTGTCCGTAAAAGTGTACTTTTACGAACGTTGGGTAACATCATGCGTACGGGGATAAAAACATATGCTACAGAAATCATGTAAGGGAAAAAATGAATGATAAGCATTCTCATAACAGGCTTTAATCGTAATGTGGGTTTTGCAATCAGTCATGCGTGGAAATCAGAATCGAATTTTCTACAAAAATTTAAAGAGTAAAATGATACGTTTAATAAAATTCTTTTCATTTTTAATTTTATAGATTGATAAATTTTATTAATTAAAATATTAAAAGAAATAAAATTTCGGAAGTAAAAAGGTAGTTTTGATTTTTATTGTAAAAATTAAAACTACCTTTTATTGAAATTAGGACAAAAAATTAAAAAAATAAAACTATTTGTGAACTGCTTACGTTATCTATGATTATGTCAAAGCGACTGGTGCCAAGGATGAAGACGCCAAACAAAAAGCCTTAAAAGAACTCGACGAATACCGCGTCGAACAAGCAGCCTTCCTCGACAAGGCAACAGAGGGGCGTCTGAAAGCTGCTGATTTAGAGGGTGGATTGAAAGTCCATATCACGCAATTGTTGACTTCGTTTGATAGTTATGTCGCGGGCGACTATGATGCCACATACAGCAATCTGCGTATCGCCATCGAGCATATGTATATGGTGGGTGAAGGATTGTCCGGCGCCATCGTCGATCAATACCCAGATAAATTCAAAAATACGAAAGTCGATACACCGGCAGCGGATCTCCGTGCCGGACTGAACCGAAACTTCTCAGAACACGCAGCGCTTGCGATTCTGACGATGCAAAAAGGAATCGACGGTGCGAAGGACTTTGACGCAGCGGCCGGTGCCTTGAACGAAAATACAGACGATCTGTCCGCTTCGATCGGGTCAGTGTACGGTAGCGAAGCCGCACAAGAGTTCAAGAAGATTTGGTCGAGCCATATCGGTTACTTCGTCGATTATGTCAAAGCAACAGGCGCGAAAGACGAGGAAGCACGCGACATGGCCGTTCAGGAACTGGATGAGTACCGCGTCGAACAAGCCGCGTTCCTCGATGCCGCAACGGAAGGTCGCTTGAAGTCGAAAGACTTGGAAGAAGGACTCAAGGTCCACGTCGATCAACTGTTACTGGCGTTCAACAGCTACAATGAAAAAGATTACGACAAAACGTACCCGGCGATCCGTGAAGCCTACGGTCATATGTACGGTGTCGGTGAAGGAACAGCAACCGCAATCGTCGATCAGTTCCCGGATAAATTCAAAGGCGCACCAGCCGGTATGCCGAATACCGGTCTTGGTGGAGCAGCTGAAACACAATCTTCAGCTGGCATCCTCTGGTCATTACTCGGAATCGCCGCTGCGTCAATCCTCGGATTCTTCGTACTCCGTCGTCGTCCTCAGCAATGAACGTAAAAAGAAAAGATGATGTCCGAGGACATCATCTTTTCTTTTTTTTAGGTTACAAATAGTTCATTGGGTTGACACTATTCGCTGCAGAATAACTGCTGTATTTATAACTGTTTTTATGAATCTCAAAGTGCAAATGATTTCCGAACGAGTTTCCTGTATTCCCAACTGTACCAATCTTCATACCTTTAGAGACTGTCTGACCACTTTTTACCGAAAGGCTGTTCATATGAGCATAAACGGTTACGTATTTTTGATTCTGTAGACTATGTGAAATCATAACGTGTTTACCGTACGCACCGCTGTTTTTAGATGTAGTGACTTTTCCACTGGCAGAAGCGTAGACGGGTGTGCCTTTTGCTGCAGCTAGATCAACGCCATTATGGAATGTATAACCGTAAGCACCATTAGAGTTTCCGTATCCTTGGGTCAGCCGACCTTCTGTAGGAGAAGCAAAAAGAGAGTTATTATATGATGTTTTTTTGGCAACGTGGCTCTTATATTTTTTTAGGTAAGAACTATAGATATACCGTGTGTTTCCTTTGTAAAGTACTTTTGTCCAAGCTCCTTTTTTTCCTAAATAAGAAAAGGTCTGCCCAGTGTTAGTGATGCCGACAATTTTGTGATTGAGAGAAGGACCAGTCCGAACACGAAGATCGTCTGTCTTCACTTTTACGTTATATGCACTACTTGCTTCGACTTTTGGACTATGCATCGAAAAAGTTGTTGTGAGTAAGACACTAGAAGCGATAAGTATTACCTTGTTTTTCATTAGTTGTACTCCTTTAAAGATAAAGATACAGTGACGAACGATTTGTTAAAAGGAGTATAGCATCACTATATTACAAAAAAGTATATCAAATTCATTTCAAAAATTGACAAGAGATTTAATCAAAAAATGCATAGTTTTTTCACAAACGGATTTTATGATGAAAATTAAACACATTTCTTTTTTATAAATATTCCAAAAAATAGATTTATTTTTTGTGTGTAGGAGGAATTTGATGGAATTATCTTTTTTGTTAGCTTTTGGGGCAGGTTTTTTATCTTTTATTTCGCCATGTTGTCTGGCTTTATATCCCGTTTTTTTATCTTACATTACAGGGGTTTCAGTTAGAGAGTTAAAAGAAAATGAAAAGTGGAACTGGAATGGAGTTCCCCATACATTAGTTTTCCTACTTGGATTTTCGAGCGTATTTTTAGTTATGGGTTTTTCAACGTCATACTTGGCTGATTTTTTTATAGTGTATAAAGATGTTTTACGGATGAGCGGTGCACTTATTTTATTCATATTTGGTGTTATTCTAACTGGTCTATGGACTCCAACATTTTTACTTAAAGAGCGAAGATTGAACTTAGGAAAAAGAAAGCGTGGCTATATCGGAACATTTTTGGTCGGAGTCGGATCAGCTGCTGGATGGACTCCTTGTACAGGACCAATTCTCGCTGGAGTTATTGCTTTGATTGCCACAAATCCTGGTAATGGATTTTTATATATGCTCTTTTATGTTCTAGGTTTCTCCATTCCATTTTTCTTAATGTCGTTTTTGGTCGGGAAATCAAGATATTTAATGAAGTATTCTTCAAAGGTTACAAAAATAGGTGGAGGGTTTATGATTTTATTAGGTATCATATTGTATTTCGATGGTCTAACGAAACTAACTACAATATTGATTGACTTTACAGGGTTTAGAGGGTTCTGACGCTCTATTTTCTATTTCAAGAGGAGATGAATCATAAATGTTTCGTGAAAATGTCCTGATAATGGGAGTAGAGGAAAACTGGAAAGTGATGGAGAACATAAAACAACTTAAACCTTCAGGTATAGATATTCATATTTCTTCAAAAGAAGGATGGGTTCGAAAGTTACTTCCTGATTTTAAATATTTTGATTCATTTTCAAAAAAAGAATCAGAAGAAGGGTATATTAGTAATCTCATTGAATATTGTATTTCTCAAAAAATAGGCTGGATTATTCCTTTAAGCGAACAAGAAGCAACTACGCTATCAAAACACAAGTTAAAAATGAGAGAAAATAACGTAATGTTTATAACATCCTTTGACTGGGATAAAACAGTACTTCATGATTCATTTTCGGTTCAAGGTAATACCTTTACTTACTCTTTTGACCAAATAAAGAATGCGCCTGAAGGTGTAAAGCTGGGGAAAATTGATGCATATATCGATTATCGATCTGATGAAGTGATTTGCTGTTTTATGAGAGAAGAGTATGAACGATACCAAGATACGGTGCTTTCATATGAGGTGTTTTCTAATTCGATTTTAAAGCAGTGCGTAGCAATAATTGCTCAAAGGCTTAATATAAAGGGTTCTTTTTCTTTCGATTATCAACGTGATTCAGAGGATGTGTATACGATTACAAAAATAGAATGCTTCATGACGCATTCTACTCGTGAGGCTATTTTAAGTGATTATGATTTCGCTAATTATTTGTGGAGCAATATTCAAGGAATTGTCCTTTTAAAAGAATCAAATGATAAAAGTCCTTTTGTGTATCGCCTAAATGAAGAATATTTCTTTTTCTAAATTTCAACAGTTTGTTTCCATATGTAATCATCTTAAATGAGAAAGGTACTTTATGAATAAACTTTCATTTAAAATAACGCTATTTTATTTTTTCGGGATTCTCATGATTTTCATTCTCTCATCTGCTATTGTATACAACATTCTTGAACATCAACAAGTAGAAAGTGAACTGGAGAGCCTTCAAGAGAGAGGCAATAGTCATCGAGATGTTCTTTCCACTAACTTCGACAAGCAAACAGTTGAACACGTTGTTTTAATGGAGGAAAAGGCGATGACTGATGTGATTATCTTAGACAAAAATAATCAAGTCGTCGATTCATCTAACGACGCTGAACAATTTTTGAACCCGGATTGGATTCAAAAAAAGGATGGAATCGTAGAAGGTAATTGGAGAGAAGGCAAATTTTTAGTGACGGTGAGTAATATTGAAGATGGCGGTCAAATAATCATGTTAGAGCCGACAAAGTATATACAGCATTTGATGGGGGAATTGAAACAACAAGTAGTGTTCTCTCTATTCTTGTTAGTACTTTTTCTATTAGTAAGTGTTTATTTTTTGAGTTACATCATTATAAAGCCACTTTTATCAATGAAAGAGGCAACGGTAAAGTTAAGTAAAGGCGAGGTACTGAAAATCAGAGAAGCTGAGAGAAGTGACGAAGTAGGAGATTTAGCACGAGCGATCACTAAGTTATCTGTTGATTTACGTCACATTCAAAATACAAGAAAGCAATTTCTGACTTCAATCACACATGAATTGCGTACGCCGATTACCTACATCAAGGGATATGCAGGACTCCTCAAAAAAGACGAATCGAGATTTGGAGATATTATCTATGAGGAATCCGAAAGACTTCAAGAACTGATTGAGGATTTGTTTGAACTTGCTAGATTGGAAGAGCCACATTTTCAAATAGATCCTCAGATCACAGAGATGAATGATTTCTTAAAACAGATCAGTGAAAGAATAATTTTTAAATTTGAGGAGAAACAAGTGAAATTAATTCTTCAAAGTAATAAAACTCCCATCTACAAAGAGATAGACCAAGCTAGATTCGATCAGGTTCTCTTAAATTTACTGGATAACGCGCTAAAATATACACATGCGAACAAACGCGTATTTTTAAAACTTGATGAAAACTTTATTGAAGTTACGGATGAAGGTGGTGGTGTGGATGAGCAATCACTCCCGTATCTTTTTGATCGTTTTTATCGAGTAGATTCTTCACGAAATCGTGAAACAGGAGGTACTGGGCTCGGTTTGGCTATCACGAAAGAAATAGTTGAAGCGCACAAAGGGACCATCGTAGCTATTAATGTAGAAAACGGGCTGAAGGTTGTCATTGACTTGAGGGGGATTCCAGGATGAGAACCATTGCTTTGGTAGATGATGAGAATCGAATGTTAGAACTGATTGAACTCTATCTGCAAGACAGATATACCTGTATTAAGCTGAACAGCGGAAGAGAGATATTGAACTTGATTGATGTAGATGAGCCTGACTTAATCATATTGGATGTGATGATGCCTTTAATGGATGGTTTTGAGACCTGTCAAAGGATAAGGGAAGTTTCGAATGTACCAATCATTTTATTGACAGCACTCGACGGAAAAGAAGAAATCGTAAAAGGATTACAACTGGGAGCAGATGATTACATTGTGAAACCGTTCGACGAGGCGGAATTGAAGGCAAGAATTCAATCGATTTTCAGACGAACTACGGTTTCTTTAGGATCAAAAATCGAATCGTCGGGTCTAATCTTAAATGAAGACGCCCATGAGCTGTATTATGATAATCATTTAGTCAAAGTCACGCCAAAGGAATTTTCATTACTTGCTAAGTTATTAAAAAATCCAGAACGTGTCTATTCAAGAGAGGAACTGCTCTCAAGTTTATGGTTAGCAAATGAGTGGACAGATGAACGAACGGTCGATTCTCATGTAAGAAACTTAAGAGAAAAACTTAGGAAACTCGAGTTTCCTATTGAAGAACACTTTCGCACAGTATGGGGAATTGGTTACAAGTGGGTGCCTTAAATAAGGAGAAAGAAGACAAGAGAGGAACGGTTAAAAAACCGTTCCTCTCTTGTTTATCGTTTATTCTGCAGATAGTTCGTCTTCAGTCACCCATTTATGATTTTTCACTTCTTCACCTGTAGTCGATTCAAAATCAATCATATACACTGTTGTTTGCTTAGCTGAATCGATAGTGGCCGTAGCATCCTTCATTCCTTTCATATGATCCGCGTCTACTTTTACTTCATCGCCTACTTCATAAGGAGATGATTTAGGATCTACAATCTCTTCTTGAATAATCCACTTATGATCCATGACACGTTTCCCACCATTTGTAGGGTCATAAGAAATGCTATAAGCAGTAGTATCATAAGCTCCTACAACTTTTGCTTCTGCCCCTTTCATGCCTTCCATATGTGCTTCTTTGATCATCGCCATGTCGCCAACTTTAAATTTAGGATTTTTAGCCTCTTGGAGCCCTTTCGGGACCTCTTTCGATCCAGACATGTCCATCGTCGAATGATCCATACCATCCATATTTTTATCCATGCTTCCTGTTGATTTAGAATCATCACCATTGCTTCCGCACGCAGCGAGTCCTAAAGAAAGTGAAGCAGCCATGGTTGTCATAAAAATCTTTTTCTTTAATTTCATAAAAAATTACCTCCAATTGTTTTTTTTATGCTTTCCATAGACTTTATCACACAAATTTGCAGAAACTTTGCAGAGAGTAGAAAAGTAGCACATTGGAAAAAACTATAAAATTCATTGGTAGAAAGACATAGTTCTTTCACAATCATTCTTTAAGTTAAAGATAATAATTGATTGGAAGGAATGATCCATATGAAGAAAACATGGTTAATCGCAACTATCGGTATCTTTACTCTCATGATTATAGTGGGCGGTTCGTATTTACTTCTTACCCGAGGTACTATGTCAAATAACAAACAGCACATGGGATCTATGATGAATGGAGGAAACACTACTACAAATCAGAATATGATGGAAGGTATGGGACATGGTGCGAGTGTCGATTTAAAATCAACTGAAGAAAAAGAGCGACGATTAAACATCCCTAAGATACTAAAAGCCGATCGTGAAACCAAGAATTCCATTCAATACACGATTGTCGCTAAACAAGGGGAAACAAAGTTCTTTCGAGATGCTAAAAAAACTAAAACTCTAGGATATAACGGAAATTATTTAGGTCCTGTAGTGGAGTTAAAAAAAGGGAAAACAGTAACAATCCGTACAGTGAATCGCTTATCAGAAGCCACTACATTCCATTGGCACGGTCTTGTTGTACCATCATCCGTAGATGGTGGACCACATCAGGTCGTGAAAGCTGGTGAGACGAAGGTAGTAAAGTTTAAAGTGAAGCAAAATGAATCGACATTGTGGTTTCATCCACATCCAATGGGTAAGACTGCTGAACAAGTATACAAGGGGTTGGCAGGATTGTTATACGTAAAAGATGAAAAAACTAAAGAGACGATGCTACCTCAAAAATATGGTGAAAATGATATTCCATTAATTCTTCAAGATCGAAAAGTTAAAAATAGGAATGTCCTTGAATATGCTGATGTAGAAAAAACAGATGGGGCTTTAGGCGATACCCTCCTCGTAAACGGAACGATTAATCCGTATTTTAACGTGAAATATTCGCAACTTAGGGTCAGGTTGATAAATGGATCCAATGCACGGAACTATGCAGTGAAGTTATCTGACGGCTCATCCTTTAAAAAAATTGCTGATGATGGTGGTTACATCTCAAAAGCGAAAAACGTAAAGAAAATTGATTTAAGTCCAGGCGAACGTATAGAGGTATTGGTAGACTTTTCAAAAAGAAAAATTGGTGAGACTGTTGCATTTGAGACAAATGGAGTGAAAGTCGTTAACTTCAAGCTGAAGGAAAAACAAGGGACGAGTCTAAGTGCATTGGCACCGAAAAGTGTAAATGAAAATCTGCTCAAGACCTCGTCTAAAGTGAATCAGAAGTTAACTCTCTTCGGAATGGGCAAAAATGTTGAAATCAATGGAAAGAAGTTTGATGAGACGAGATTCGATATTAAAGCAAAAAAAGGCGAAACGGAAGTCTGGGAAATCTATAATAAAAAAGACATGATGGGCGGAATGACTCACCCCTTCCACATTCATGGAGTCCAATTCAAGGTATTAGAACGAAACAATCAGAAACTGGATAATCAAGAAACAGGTATAAAAGATACTATCGCCATAAAACCAGGCGAACGAGTTAAGATTCAGATGACTTTCAAAGAAAAAGGGGTATTTATGTACCATTGCCATATCCTTGAACATGAAGAGAACGGAATGATGGGGCAGTTGAGAGTAGATTAAAAAAACGAGTAGCTGTTTTCATCTTTTCTTCACAAATTAAGGAAATAGGCTTTGTGTAAGTCAAATAAAGATGAAAAAACGGAGGTTTTTTAAAATGAATACTGGACAAAAAGAAGTCTTAAACGCCCTACAGAACTGTATAGTGACTTGTAATGAATGCTTTGATGCGTGTTTGAGTGAACATCATGTTTCTTCGATGGTAGAGTGCATACGTCTAGATAGAGATTGTTCTGAAATTTGTAGTCTTTTAGTACAAGCTATTTCTCGAAACAGCAGCAATATCGGTGTTCTTGCTAGAAGCTGTGTTGAAATTTGTGAAAGATGTGCCGACGAATGTTCGAAACATGATCATGATCATTGTAAGAAGTGTGCTGAGGCTTGTAATGAATGTGCAACAGTCTGTCGTAAATTAATTGTTTAAAGTGCAGAGTTAAAAATGAAGGAGCATCTAGAGCCGCCATGCCAAAAAAGTGTGAGCTAAAAATCTGATGCTCCTTTATCTATAAAAACTACGGTACTTAGTTATGAAAAATTTCATAACCTTTATAGACCAGTAGTATGGTGAGAAAAAAGAAGGATACATAGAGAGTAACGATTAAACTCTTCATAAATGCTTTCATGAAAATCAACTCCATCCTATAGTTTGAGTTGATTATATAGAAAGTTCGTGAAATTAATGAGGAAATAGATTGACAATCATTTATTATTAAAAAATTCTAATGTAAGAGGTGGTGGCTAGGATGGATAAAATATTAATTGTTGATGATGAAATAAGAATGAGGCAATTATTAAGACTTTATCTAGAACCAATAGGATATGAATGTAGTATGGCGAATGATGGGATCGAAGCTTTGGAGAAAGTGAAAAAAGAAACTTTTGATTTGATTTTATTGGACGTCATGATGCCAATGTACGATGGATTCGAAGTATGTAAGAAAATAACGGATTCTCACCCGGAAGTCCCAATCATCATGATAACGGCTCTAAATGATGCTGAATCCATCGTCAAAGGACTAGATGCTGGAGCTACAGATTATGTCACAAAGCCGTTTAACGGGGACGTACTTTTAGCAAGAGTTCGATCTGTCATGAGAAGAAAAGCAAAAGAACCCGTTATCTACCACGGACTTACGTTCGATGAGAGTAACGATTTAATTGTGTTAGATGGTAAGTCGATTGATTTCACACCCAAAGCACATGCGTTACTGAGATTATTTCTTCAACATCCTGGAAGGCTATTCAACAGATTGGAGCTTTATGAATTCGTTTGGTCTTATACATCAGAATCGGATCCAAGGACAGTGGACTCTCATATTAAAATGATCAGAGAGAAGTTAAGAGAGTTAGATTATCCAATTGATAGCCACCTGAAAACAATTTGGGGGAGAGGATATCGTTGGAGTGAGGATGAAACAAAATGACACCTTTGCTATACAAGTAAAAGTGTCATTATAAAAATCATAAAGGAGTGGGTGTCGGTTTCGAGTAGCCATCTTTATACGAAGAATCGATTTCAGAACGAATATCTTTAATCGATTCTCCATCCCGTTGCTTCAAAATAGACTTTACAGCAATCTCAAGACATGTGCTGCATGTTGTTCCGTGGCTTGTCCATTTCACCGACCCATCCGTCGTATTTTCTTCTATGAAGCAATCATAATTATTTTTGTGATTGACTGTTTCACCACAGCCACAATAACAAGGCATTTTCTCTAGTAGTTTACGATTTTTCGCTACAGCTTGATAAACATTTCGTACATCTTCAGGTTGATTTTTTAAAAATGTAGGAAGTATTACCGATGATGATGTTTCTTCAATCTTGTCACCGCTCATATGTTTCGCATGATCGGCTTCCTTTGAATGATTGGGAGTAGAAAACTCCGTCGTGTCTTGAGCACAGCCGACCGCGATCAAGGACAGGCTAATAAGGCTTACACTTTTTAAGAGTATGTTAAGTTTCACGATTCGATTCTCCCTCGAGATAATTTTGTAGGCGCGCAAAACAAAGCGTGTGAATTAGCATTTTTCGTATTTTCTAGTAGCTCTTTTTTCTGTTCACGATAATACCTATTCATTCATTTGATCATAGTTTTCATTGATTCAGTTAATTCATGAATCGTCATCAATCGTTTGATGTATACCTCGAACTTGTCCTTCAATTCCTTTTAAAGTTCCAGTACTTGTGTTTTTCACTCTAAATAGTCTTCTTTAAACAAAGGGTCTCATTTTAAAAGATATACCCTACTTGTATGATAGTTTTTAATTTTTAGTGTGTCAAAATACATTTTATATATAAATATAATTTAAAGAAAAAACGATATGTCACTCTATATATACACCATACAGGTATATAGTACGTAAAAGGGGGTTTTCTTATGGATCACCATATCAATCACGAACATACTCAGCATGAAGACCAACAAATGGGTGCTTCACATCATGAACATGAAGGAATGATTGGAGACTTCAAGAAAAGATTTCTCGTATCGTTAATATTGACTGTTCCAATCCTGCTACTTTCTAAAATGATTCAAGAATGGTCGGGTATCAACATTAGCTTTCCATATGACGACGTTGTTTTGCTTTTTCTATCCACAATTGTCTACTTCTACGGTGGATGGCCGTTCTTAAAAGGTAGCTTAGACGAAATGAAACAAAAAAATCCGGGGATGATGATGTTGATCGCTTTAGCGATTAGTGTTGCATACTTTTATAGTGTGGGCATCATCTTAGGTCTAGGAGAGGGACATGACTTTTTCTGGGAGTTAGCAACGCTCATAGATATTATGCTTTTAGGACATTGGATTGAAATGAAATCAATCATGGGCGCGTCTAACGCGCTACAAGAATTAGTCAAATTGTTACCCAGTATTGCGCATCGAATTGATGATGAAAAAATAGAAGATATTGAGGTGTCGGAATTACAGACTGGTGACGTGATTCTGATCAAACCTGGGGAGCAAATTCCAGTTGACGGTAAGATAATAAAAGGAGCAACAACAGTTGATGAATCGATGCTGACAGGTGAATCTCTTCCCATCGAAAAGAAAATGGACGACAACGTAATTGCTGGCTCCATTAATCAAGAAGGAAGCTTGACCGTTGAAACGAAAAATACAGGTGAAGGCACGTATCTATCGAAAGTGATCGAATTAGTCAGCGAAGCACAAGCATCTAAATCTAAAACACAAAATTTAGCGAATCGTGCAGCAAAAATTCTCTTCTATGTCGCTGTTTTTGCCGGTGTGTTGACATTTATCATTTGGCTTGCATTAGGATATCCGCTCAGCATTGCTATCGAGCGTATGGTGACTGTCATGGTTATTTCGTGTCCCCATGCACTAGGACTTGCAGCGCCATTGGTCGTCTCTGTCTCGACGGCGCTGTCTGCTAAGAAAGGCTTATTGATTCGAAATCGGACGCAGTTTGAAGAGGCACGGAAATTAGACGCCATTATTTTTGATAAGACAGGTACTTTGACGCAAGGTAATTTTGGTGTGACGGATTTGGTGCCGATTGATGAAATTTCCTCAAACGAACTACTTCGTCTAGCAGCTGGAGTCGAACGTTCATCCCAACATCCTCTTGCTAAAGGGGTAGTGAAAAGAGCAGAAGAGCTACAACTATCACTTCCATCGATCGAAGACTTTATGTCTATTACAGGAGTCGGATTGGAGGGGAAAGTAGAGGGTACGTTAATTCGTGTAGTGAGTCCTCGATATATTCGTCAAGAAAAAATAACGATTGATGAGCTCGCTTTTGAAAAATTATCTGAAGAAGGAAAGACCGTCATATTTGTATTGAAAAACAAGCAATTACTGGGAATGATTGCACTTGCTGATTTAGTAAGAGAAGAAGCAAAAGAGACTGTGACTGCGCTTAAAAACAAAGGCATAAATTCAATCATGCTCACTGGTGACAATAAAAAGGTTGCACATTGGGTTGCCAAACAGTTGGGTATTGACGAAGTTCATGCAGAAGTTTTACCTGATGATAAATCAAGACAAGTAAAGAACATTCAATTGGAAGGGAGGAAAGTAGCCATGGTGGGTGATGGCATTAATGATGCACCCGCACTGGCACAAGCTGACGTAGGGATTGCGATTGGTAGTGGAACCGACGTGGCAGTCGAAACCGCTGATATCGTACTGGTCAGAAGTAATCCGAAAGATGTTCTCTCTATCCTTGAACTTTCCCGAAGTACTTATAACAAAATGATTCAAAACCTATGGTGGGCAGCTGGTTATAATATTATAACAATACCACTAGCAGCCGGCGTTCTAGCTCCCTATGGTGTGATCTTATCCCCAGCCATTGGGGCAGTACTAATGAGTCTTAGCACCGTCATTGTTGCTGTAAATGCTAGAATGTTAAAAATATGAAATCATTTGAATTGATTTCAGAACTTATTAGTGGCCAAGCACTGGATTTAATCGCGTGTAAAAAGTCTATGAGTATTCGAAGACTTTTTACACGCGATTTTAATTTTATTAGAATATATGATTATGTCCATATAGAGAACATAAAACAGAGCTGTAACGTTCTGTGTGATGGAAGGGACTGTAAGCCGACTTTTAGATTGCTTCTAGTCTTTCTCCTCTCAAAAAAAGCTTTTCGATTGCGAACACAGTAAGCCAGCGTCCTGATACGCTGTCCGTTTTTTTGAGGTCTGCCTCCGTTCGTCCGTGACCCTTCTAATTTTTCGTACGTTTCAGTTCGTACTTTCAAATCTTCGTAAATCGAATCGGATGAACGTATAAAAAATAATAACGAATGCTTCTTTAAAGTCAATAAAGTGGTACGTGCTAGTTCTTCGACCATGTTGTCACTCCAAAACTTATTTTAGACAGCAACAAAATTCGAGGCCACCATATTCAAATGAACATTTGAATATGGTGGCCATTGTGCTATATTTATCTTAGAAATTAAAATTTAAAGGAGGAGATTCTGTTGGCGCACGACCATAATCATAGTCATAACAACGTAAATATAAAGGCACTGAAGTGGTCTTTCATGCTAATCTTTTTATTTATGATTATTGAAGTTATTGGAGGGATTTGGACCAATAGTCTAGCGTTACTTTCAGATGCTGGGCATATGCTAAGTGATGCTGCTGCACTTGGGCTTAGTTTAACAGCATTAATGTTCGGCCAACGGAAGGCTACGGATCACAAGACATTCGGGTACAAGCGTTTTGAAATTTTAGCGGCCTTCTTGAATGGAATCACGTTGATTGCTATCGCACTTTATATTTTCTATGAAGCATATCGACGTCTCCTTGAACCCCCTGCAGTTCTCAGCTCAGGCATGCTGATCATTTCAACTATCGGCTTACTAGTTAATATTGTTGTCGCATTCATCCTCATGCGGGCGGACAAAGACAAAAATTTGAACGTTAGAAGTGCCTTTTTACATGTAATTGGAGATTTGCTTGGGTCAGTCGGTGCCATTATTGCAGCAGTGCTGATACTGTTTTTTGGCTGGACGATAGCCGATCCGATTGCAAGCATAGTAGTTGCAATTCTTGTCTTTGTCAGTGGTTTGCGTGTAACAAGAGATTCATGGCATGTCTTGATGGAAGGGGTCCCAATCAATTTGAACGCCAGTGAAATTAAAAGTGTGCTACTTGGCATCGAAGAAGTGGAAGAAGTACATGACTTTCGTCTATGGTCCATCACATCTGATTATCATGTACTAAGTTGCCATTTAGTAGTTAAATCGGATGAAGCACGAAAGGGTGTACTTAGACAGGCCCGTACGTTGATTCATGACCAGTTTGATTTACAAGATCTTACGATTCAAATCGAGTGTACAGGTATCGATGAATGCTCGCATGCGGCACATGAGAGCCACGCTCATTGATAAATGAACGTTGTAAAATACTTTAATCGAATAGAAGGAGGTGTTGACCTTTCCCTTTTCTGATTAACTTCAGAAAGTGGGAGGGTCGAATCATGTTATGAAACAAAAGAAGGTTTTAGTTGTTGTAACGTTGCTGATCGTTTTTTTAATAGTTCTTTCAATGTTTTTGATCAAGAACAATGCTGTTCAAGAAAAAAAGAGTACAGTCCTAAATGATACGGTAAAAATAGAAGGTCAACCGACACAAGGAGAAAACTCTGCACCTGTTTCAATCGTCGAGTTCGGAGATTATAAATGTCCGTCTTGTAAACAATGGGGGGAAACAGTTTATCCGAAGCTGAAAAAGGAGTTCATTGACACTGGTAAGGTACAGTTCAGCTATATCAATGTTTTATTCCATGGGGAAGAATCGATTTTGGCCGCTAAGGCATCAGAATCTGTTTATCGCCAAGACAAGAAGGCATTTTGGACATTCCATAAGGCGATTTATGATGCACAACCGAGAGTCGAACAGCATGATGACCCATGGGTGACTGAAGAATCCCTGTTAAGAATCGCTGCAAAATCAGTACCAGGCATTAATCAAGAACAACTCACATCTGATTTAAGAAATAATGCGGACATCCTTGATGAAGTGTCGAAGGACGATGCACTCGTGAAAGAACACGGTGTCGAGCTGACACCTACGATCGTGATCAATGGTATTAAACTCGATGACCCGTTTGATTACGATACGATTTCCCATGTGATTGAAGAACAGGTAACGGCCGATGAATGAACAGGTACGACGTTATGGTATGTATATAGCGTGGATCATAGCACTCGCTGCCACACTCGGTAGCCTGTATTTTAGTGAGATTCGTGGATTCGTACCTTGTGAGCTCTGTTGGTCACAACGTATTTTCATGTATCCGCTCAGTATCATCCTGGGCGTCGCCGTATTCAATAATGATTCAGGTGTGGTTCGATATGTATTACCACTTAGCCTTATCGGGGGAAGTATTTCTGTCTACCACTACATGGTTCAAAAGATTCCAGGATTTACTGAGGTCAAGCCATGTCTTCAAGGTGTCCCTTGCAACGTACAATATATTAATTGGTTAGGTTTCATAACGATTCCCTTCCTTGCCCTGACAGCATTTTTGCTAATTACGCTGATTATGATTGGAGTTCGACAAGCGTTTAAAAAAAAATAAGTTAATAAGAGAGAGTCACTTCATCTCATTTAGCGATTTTCTTCATATCATGAGTACGACTAGAACATAAAGAGGGAAAACATAAAACTTTCTTTTTTAATTTATAGCTTTTTCCCTGATTGAATCGACGGGATAAGGAAAAGAAAATCGATTATATAAAAAAGACAATGTCTCATTTCAATTTCGAAATGAGACATTGTCTTTTTTATATGACTGGAAGATTGTATATCGTTAAAACTCTTGATCAAGAAGATACTAAAGTGAATTTTTTAATCAAAACGTCAAAGAAATACTATACAAGAAAGCTAAAAATAAGGAAACAGACATTCCTAATCCTAAAAAAAGTGTTTTGATCGATTCATTCGTTTTTCTAATAAGGAATACTACCAATCCCCCGAAAAGAAGACCAATCACCAGGAACAAGACGGATGTCATTCCTGGTTCAAACTCGATGTTTGAATATGCAAAGCGTAGATTAGGGAAGACGAAAGCAGACAGCTGTCCGGCCCCACTTGATTTGAGTGTATCCTCTACGGAGTGAGGTGGCTCTTGCTGACCGAGCAACGCAGTTGCTGCGAAGATGAAGAGAATCAGTGTACCTTCCATGCGCATTCTCATCTGTTTGACTTTAAGCGTTTGTTTGGAAGAGGCATAACTCCATTTCCCATTCATGAAACCGATGATCAGCACAGGGAGAATTAAGACATGTTTCCATAGTAAGGCTTGACCATACGGTAAAATCCAAGAATTCGGATAGTCGTCTACTTTCACGACGACTGACATCAAATAGATGCCGGATCCGAGGATAATCAAAAAGCATAGCGTCACGAGCGGTCTGAACCATTCCAACACGTTGTCCCAACGGGGATTCGATGCGTTGGAATAGCCTAATACGAGTAAACCGCCAGTCCAAATGAAGACAGACAAAGCATGAGCGGTATGTACGAGTAATCCTTCTGCACCTGTGATACTGGAGGCGTGTCCGGACCATGCGAGTGTACCAACCATGGCAAGTAACAAAAATAGGGCAAACTTCAAGCGTCCCGAATGGAGTGACGTATTCCTGACGACCAGAAAAAGTAATATGCAACAGATTGTCATCAAGATTAAGGCATTTCCAGCTTCGAATGTAAGCAGAACGGACCGCAGAGTCAACCACAGTCCGATGTCTTCTTGCAAATAAAGTACGATACGTATGACCGACAATGAAAAGAAAACAGGAATTAATAGGATGAGAAGTCGTATCCATCTTATCGGGAACGCTACATCAGGTCGATAAGTGTGAGGAATGAGCTGTAACGAGAAATGACCGATCAACAGTGCAAAACAGGCGTACAGCAATGTATCTCCTAAAATATAGAGCAAAGTCATTTTGTTCGCCCCTTCAAAACAATCTGATAAAAGAAGAACAGTAACATGATAAGTAATCCACCGGCAATTAGGAATGGAAAGAAATCAGTCTCTTCAGCGGGGGACGTTGTCGTCTTCACTGTTTCCGTGTCGGCGTCTTTCTCTTGGATGGGCTTCGGCTGCTCGCTCGTTTCGCTCGCGGTCGTTTGGGTTTCGATATTGAACAGATAGGTTCCTTCGATAGGATGTCCATCTGTACCGATGATCTTCCATTGGACGCGATACCGACCAAATGTCAGCTCTCGATCGAGCTGGAACGTCATACGTCGCCTTTCTTGTGTGAAAGTACCCTTCAGTGCATCCGAAGAAGCGAAATCAAATACTTGAATACTTCCACCGGCTTCGATGTTCGTCTCGAAGTTCAACGTGATGGTTTTTGTAGGCAGAACAGTCTCATCTGCCTGGGGTGTGGAAGATTCGAGCCCAGTGTGAGCTGAGGCTTGTACAGGACACCACAAGAGCATTCCTGATAGCAGTAACAATAGGTAATTTATTCGAAACATCTTTTCAACTCCTTTATGTTTGTTATGTACGGTCCAAATCATAAGGGATAAAAACAGACACCTCAAGATTTTTTGACGCTTACATTAGTGAATGCTAATATGATGATAACATATTAGTGAATTCGAATATGAAAAAGGAGTGAACATTTTGGAACAATTACTGGAACCATTGGACTTGAAGGTGAGGGTCGTTCATGGTTTTTCTAATAAAACACGACTTCAAATCTTAGAGTGTATCTATGATGGTGAAAAGACAGTGACAGAAATCGTCGAGGCGGTCCAAGGAAATCAGTCTAACGTTTCACAGCATCTAGCTTGTCTAAAAGGATGCGGATTGATTCAAAAACGGACGCAGGGAAAGTATGGCTACTACTCCCTACGCAACGAGACGGTCAGGGAACTGTTACGACTATTCGGGACACTGACTCTCGAAATCGGACAGGAATCTGCTTGTTGTGAACATCACATCGAGGAGGCGTAATGATGGCCAGCTCCTGTTGTAACAACAGCTCTCTAAAGGAAAGCGAAGCAAGTGAACCGAAGGCTATTTCTACATCAATAACAACAACGTGCTGTGCCACGAATGAGGAAGATTGACTCCGGACAAAGGGTATACAGTCGAGTTGCTGTTCGAAATCGACATCCGAGATAGCCGGTACGAGCATACAAAACGAATCTTCTCTTCCTAAAGAAGAGGATACTTGCTGTAGCACGATATCAAAGACAGATGCAAAAAAATCGGACACAGATACCTGTTGTTCTTCGGGTAATGCTTCTTCGGATTTGATTCAGCCTGATCATACAACTCATACCTACCGAATAGAAGGGATGGATTGTCCATCCTGTGCAGTGACTCTTGAGAAGGGATTAGTGACGATAGCGGAGTACCAGAAAATGTCCGTCAACTACGGTGCGGCCCGTTTGAAAATCGAGAGCGAATCAGAACTGGATGATCGTCGGCTTCAAAACGAGGTGAAGAAGTTAGGATTTCAACTTATTGTTCCAAATAAAGAGGAAAAACATGTTCAGACGTATGCGGTTTCGGGGATGGATTGTAGTAGTTGGGGTACCACCAACAGTTTGACATAAAACCCACGCTAAGCAAATTTCAACATAAAATAAGCCGATGATTCTCTACGCTAAGGAATCATCGGCTTATTAGTAAATATTCTAGCCGTTTTATTATCTGTTTAAATCTAGACATATTTCCATTTGGTTATTCATGATAATCAATCCTAACATGCTGGTACTTGTCATTTTTAGGGTTCCTTTGTGGTAACTCCTCAGTTTTTTCTATTGAAATGTTAGTTAGACCCTGTGTTACAAAGTAATCTAATAGGGCTTCATAAGCTGCACTCTGTATTAGTGACAGGATATGACCAATGCTATATTTACTTTAATGATCCACTAGCAAACACAAAGAATAAAAAGGCTAAAATAGCAGACTTTGAAGCTACACAGGTGCAACTGGGTAGACAAGCAATTACTTATATCAAATAGTTAGTTGGTTAAGATGTATTCCATTATTGTAAATAAGAAAAACAAAAGTCCCAACTGTTAACTAGAGGGACTTTTGAAAATTATTTTTTAATAATTTATTTAACTCAAAAGGGTACTGAAAGTTTCGTTCTCCACCATGATATAGATTCCTAAACCAATAAAGACAATGGGTATAATCCACCTACCGTAATTCTCTAAGGTTTCAGAGACATGTTTAAAAGCCGCCAAACGATATCCAATAAAACACCAAATTGCAACCATAATAAAGAAAGTAATAACCGTTACTGCTAGTTGGTTCATGGTTAAAGTAGAGAAGAAAGGAACGTATATTCCAATGTTATCTCCGCCATTAGCAAATGTTATAAATGCTACACTTAAAAAGACACTATTATACTTTCCAGAATTTAAACTTGAAAGAATTGCATTTTCATCCTCATCTTCTCCCTTTATAAACAACATAATCCCTAAATAGATTGGAATTAGTCCAAGTAATCCTACCCATTTCTCTGGAATTAACATAACTCCAAAAGTTCCTAAGAGACTTACTACTACTAACAAAGTAAACCCTAGATATTGTCCAATAATTATATCCTTAGGGGATATATACTTATTCTTTGTCTGATTACCTTTTAAACCTTCACTCGTTTTCACCTGTGCTTTTGCCTGAGAAAATAACAGCATCAAAACAAAGATATCATCAATATTGGTAACTATAAATGCCCCTATTGCAGAAATAACGTTCAAAATTAAAGTCAATTACATCAACTCACTAACTGATTTTTTATTATATTTAGAAGTTGTACTAATAATAAGCCCATTTTAGAAAAGGAATTTCCATCTGTTTGGAAGAGCACTTTTTAGCACTTTTCCCTTTATTCTTTCACTTTCATTAGTCGCAAACCATTTAGAGCTACTAGAAGGGTTGCGCCCATATCGGAAACAATGGCAATCCAGAGCGTTAACCAACCTGGGATGACCAATAGTAAGGCAATAAATTTAATAGCAATTGCAAAAGCAATGTTAGCTTTGATTATATTAAGAGTTTTCCGGCTAAGTTTTATGGTGAATGGAAGTTTTCTTAAATCGTCTCCCATTAGAGCGACGTCTGCAGTTTCTAAGGCTGTGTCTGTACCAGCTCCACCCATTGCAATACCAACTGTTGAGGCCGCCAATGCAGGTGCATCATTGACCCCATCTCCTACCATTGCTACGTGGCCATACTCGGATCTCAACTGTTTAATAAAGTCTAATTTGTCCTGTGGCATTAATTCTGCCTCTATATCAGATACTCCAACCTGCCCTCCGATAGCTTTCGCAGTACCTTTGTTATCACCAGTAAGCATAATTGTTTTTTTGATACCAAGTTGATGTAACTTTTGAATAATTTCCTTACTTGACTCACGAACTTCATCAGCAACTGCAATAACTGCAAGTATTTCTTTTGCGGTTCCAATAATCATGGCTGTCTTACCTTGATTTTGAAGAGTAGTAACATTTTGCTCTAAGTCTTTATCGAAATCATTAGTCAATAATTCCTTAAAGAGTTTCGGGCTACCGATATAATAAGTCGCCCCGTTTACGATACCCTTTATACCCTTTCCTGTGATAGAAGAGAAATCCTCTACCTGTACGTCAGAATAAGTAATGTTTTCTTCTTCTGCTTTTTTCATGATGGCTGAAGCAAGAGGATGCTGAGAACGATACTCCAATGCAGTAATAATGGATAGTAATTCTTTTTCATTTATCTGTTTGTTCAACACATTATAATCAGTTACAGCTGGGACCCCTTTTGTTAATGTTCCTGTTTTATCGAATGCAATAGCCTTTAAGGCGCCCATTTCTTCTAAATACACTCCACCTTTTACAAGGACCCCTTTTTTCGCAGCATTTCCAATCGCTGAAACAATAGAAATAGGAGTCGATATAACCAACGCACAAGGACAACCAACAACAAGAACAGCTAATCCTTGATAAACCCATGTTTCCCAACTGCCATCAAAGAATAATGGAGGGACTATAGTAACTAATGCTGCAATGATCATAATAATCGGTGTGTAATATTTTGCGAATTTATCAACAAATGCTTGAGAAGGAGCGCGTTCCCCTTGTGCTTCCTCTACAAGATGAATAATTTTAGAAATTGTTGTATCTTCTACAAGCTTCGTTATTTCTACTTCAAATAATCCTTCTTCATTTAAGGTACCTGCAAATACTTCATTATCAACCGTTTTCTCAACAGGGACTGATTCACCTGTAATAGCTGCTTGGTTAACGGCAGAGTACCCACTTACAACTACACCATCCATCGCAATCTTTTGACCAGGTTTTACAATCATGATATCCCCAACAGCAATATCATCAACATGAATCATTATTTCTTGTCCATTACGTCTAACAAGTGCCTCTTTAGGAGCGATATCCATTAATGAACGAATCGATTGTCTTGCTCTATCCATAGAGAATCGCTCAAGTGCTTCACTGATTGCAAAGAGAATAACAACAATGGCAACTTCTGCCCATTCTCCAATAATAGCACCACCTATAACAGCCACTGTCATAAGGGTTTTCATATCAAATTCAAAACGTAGTAAGTTTTGCAAACCAACTTTAAAAAGTGATAATCCTCCGATAAACATGGATGCTAAAAATAATAAGGTAGTAACAATGTTCTCTTCTCCATTCACATACGAAGAAAGATAACCAAAGGCAATCAATAAGGAAGCATAAAGTAGAGCACTATGCTTTTTATAAAACGGCACTTTCTCTTCTTTCGTATCTTCTTTTACCTCTTGTGATGCTTGGCGAGCAGATTTTTCAGGTGTCACTTTGAGATTCTCAAATGCACCCGCTTTTTCTAGTTCTTCTATCGTTGCATTACCATAAACAGCAATTTTAGATGCACCAAAATTTACTTTTGCATCCTCAACTCCAGATAGCTGTTTTACATTTTTTTCGAATTTACCCGCGCAGTTTGCGCAAGTAAAACCTTGTACACGATAGGCCTTCATTTCTTGTTCAGATGTTATTGCCTTTTGATCAGACATTGACATTCACTTCTTTCTTATGTTCTAGTACAATCATCATTATTTGTCTAATATGTTCATCGTCTAACGAATAAAACGCTAGTTTTCCTTCTTTTCTATATCTCACAATCCCCTGCTTATGAAGGGTCCTTAAATGATGAGAAGCATTTGCCACCGTAATACCGATAATATTTGCTATATCACACACACATAACTCTTCATCTTGACACAAAGCATAGGTAATCTTTGCCCTATTTTCATCCGCAATTGCTTTTAACATTTGGGCAACACTAACAATATCGATTGTTTTTAAATCACCTTGTATTCGATTGACCTTTTCCTCGTCATAACAAAAAATTTCACAAGTATCTTTCTTATTCACATTATCACCCCATCTATATTCAAGTATTCACTTGAATATAGTGTACACCTTTCCTTGGTTAATATTCAAGTGTTTACTTGAATATAATGTACACTTAATAAAAGCCCCCATTCGGGTTTTTTTGTGTTTAAGGATATCGATATACTGTATTAGTGTTTTTTTAAGATTCATATCTCGCATAGAATGTAAATCTCTTGCTGATTATTAACTTTGTTGATTATTTTGTATATATGATGTAAAAAACAAAAATTATTATAGATAATACTTATTCAATTTATGTATTTTTAATGAAAAATTTATTTTTGATATAAAAAATATTATATCAAGTGAATATTTAAGTTGCATTTTATTGGCTCATCACCATAAGGTGTGGTTGACACATAAAATCCATCGGATTTTAAATCGAACATAGAAAAAAAGCGAAAACCCCGGTATCGTA
>NZ_JACSMV010000017.1:0-64858 GCF_018618835.1 Exiguobacterium sp. s145
GCAAAAACACCTCCGATATTAGTACTTTTTAAAAGTGTACCACTCCGAAGGTGTTTTATATTGTCTCAAAATTTTAGGTTAGCCCAGTAGGGCTTGATTAAACCTGCAGTCTTTTTTTTATGGAAATCGAGCAGATTGTTTGCGATACTGATTAAACAAACCGTAACGAAAAGAAGGTGAATGTTCATGATACGCTGTCTTCTGGTGACGACGGATCATCAAGTTGTAGTGGATGATGGCTTGGGTCGGATTCACGCACCTGATATCAAATGGTATTTCGTTGATTTCAATCAACCGACGGAGCAGGAAAAACAACAGTTGATTTCCGCCTTTGATTTTCATCCGCTGGCCATCGAAGATTGTTTTCAATACTTACAGCGTCCAAAGTTGGAATATTATGAAGGATACAGTTTTTTTGTGCTCCATGCCCTGGACACGGAGTCATTGAAAGGAAAAGAAATCAACCTGTTTGTCAATGAGAACTATGTGGTGTCCTACCACGAGGAGCCGTCAAGTGAAATTGACGTGGTGTTCCAAGCTTTCCAGCGTCTACATACTGATTCCGAGCACTGGACCATCGAAATTGTACATAAAATCATGGATAAAATCGTCGATGGTTATTTTCCGATTGTTCATGCATTGGAAGACAAGATTTTTGCACTGGAAGGACGGTATGAACAGCGTGGGAATGATAAACGGATCATGGAAGAGATATTTGAGATTCGGTCCGATTTATTAGTTGTTGCCCGAACGCTCTTACCGATGCGGGATTTGTTATACCGGGTCGTTGAATCCCGTCGGCTTGCGATTCATGCCAATAAAAAAGCATTTTTCCAGGATATTTACGACCATCTGCTCAAACTGAACGAAATGATTGAGTATAACCGGGAAATGACGTCCGAATTCCGGGATAATTTCATTTCCCTCAACTCGTACCGGATGAATAATATCATGAAAACGTTAACGATTTTTACAACCATCTTCATGCCGTTAACGTTCATTGCCGGCATCTATGGGATGAACTTTGAACATATGCCGGAACTGACGACACGTTTTGGTTATTTCTTTACACTCGGGGGGATGGCAGTCATTGCGTTGGGGATGATTGTGTACTTTAGAAAAAATCATTGGTTTGATGAGTAAGAGGGGGGAGTCCGGTGGATATCCGGCAATTGACGTTTTTTACGACGATCGTAGACCATGCGTATAATTTAACGCGGGCATCCAAACATCTGCATATTTCGCAACCGGCGCTCAGTCAACTGGTGCGAGAATTTGAAGAATTGGAACAAGTGGAATTGTTTTTGCGGCACCATGGACGACTGACCGGTCTGACAGACGCCGGACAACAATTTTATGAGGATGCCCTCAGTGTCCTGCACGGACATCAACAAATGATGGAACACCTGCACGAGCGGTCGCGTGTCCTACGCGGGAAAGTCCGGCTCGGGATTCCGCCGGTCATCCTGCCCGTTCTCTTTTCGCAACTGATTCCGAAATTGATGGCGGAACATCCCGGTATCGAGTTGGAAATCATCGAAGAAGGGGCATTTGAATTGAAACGCCGGCTGCTGCTTGAAGAATTGGATCTGGCGATTTTAATTGAACCGGGGGAGACATACGGAATCGAACGGCATCGGTTGATTGAAGATGAAGTCGTCGTCGCGGTCAGACCGAGCCATCCGTTAAGCGAATCTGAAAGCGTGTCTTATCGTGATTTGGCAGAGGAACCGCTCGTCATCCTCAATGACAGTTTTATGTTGCATCATCAAATTTTATCCCAGTTCCGCCATGTACAGGTCGAACCACAGATCTTTTTTACGTCCGGTGCCTGGGATTTATTGATCGGGATGGTGCAAGAACTCGACGTTGTGTCGATTTTGCCGGAACCGATTCTCCGGTTTCATCATGCCGATGATATCCGTATCTTACCGTTTGACCCGCCGATGTTATGGGACGTTTCGTTAAACCGTCTGGCGGGAGTCGAGCAGCGTCCGCTAGTGCGCCACGTCGAAGACTATGTGCTGCATTATTTCAAATCGTATTGGCCGCCTCCGTCTGATCGCACAGCAGACGCTAAAAAGAACCCGAACCAGCCGCCTCTTCTGTAGAAGAGCAGCTGATTCGGGTTCTTTGTGTACCGCTTACGGGAAAAATTAAACGGTTTGATTCAGACGGCTGATGCTGGCGTAAGCTTGTTTGAATTGTTCCAGATGGTCGGTCGTCGCCAAGCTGGTTCGTTCCATCTCGATTTGTTTATACAACGTTTCGGAAATCCGGGCATACATCTCGTCGAGCAGACGGGCGACATGTTGCTGCGCGAGTTCGCGCAACCGCTGTTCCTCCGTTTCCAGATAAGAGGTCGCATCCGGTTTCGTCAACTGAATCAAAGCATCTTTCAATTGTTCCTTTTCATTACGTTCAAAAAAGACTTTTGGATTACGGAAATACTGTTTTACGGACTGATACGGCGTCGCATCCTGGAACGGCCCCTCGAAATGAACGGACGTCATCGCCGGCGCTTCGAATGGGGGCAGTTGGAAAGAGGGGTTCAACTTCGCCGCATACCGTTCCTCTTCCTGGAATCGTTGGACGAGCGCAGTTTTGATCCAGCCGTCAATCCGGAAGTGTGTCACACGTAATTCTTGCTCAAAATCATATTTCAAAAAACCGAGCAACTCGACAAGCGCTTCCTGCAACGCCTGCTGTTTTGTGGCATTCGCAAAGCGGACGGGATGATACGCTTCCTTGAAGAAGTCAGGGAAACGATAATAGATCCGTTGGTTGACATGGTGCAGCAGCTCATGAATTTCCGCAAACAAGGCATGACGAAGTAAATCGGTTCTTGAATCTGAAAAGTGTGCTTCAATCGTCTGCTTCAAGTCATCCAGTTCTTCGAGACGTGTTTCTTTACGGGCGATGTTGAATTCGGTCTGCTCCATCAATTGACGTAACCGGTGCACGGTTTTCTCCGTTTCTTCCGACAATACTTGGACAGCCAGTCCTTTCAGATCCCGTTCCAAAAACTGATGAAAGGCGTCTTCGAAGACCGGAAGACCCGAGTCAAGCGCACGGTCCGTTTGCTTCTCTGCTAACGCCTGGAGGCTCGAGACGCCGAACAGACGAGGGGTCCGAATGCCGAACCGTTGTAGTTCCGTCTCGACATACTGAAGGACTGCTTGTTTTTCGCCCTCGTTTTGTGCAAGGTCAATTGCATTGACGATGAAAAACATCTTGTCCAGTTCGAAAGCATCCTTGACACGGCCGAGCTGAATCAGAAACTCCCGATCCGCACGGGCGAACGCGTGATTGAAATACGTCACGAATAAGATGGCATCCGCATCCTTGATGTAGTCAAAAGCGACATCCGTATGGCGGGCATTGATGGAATCGGCACCCGGCGTATCGACCAATGTAATCCCGAGACGGGTCAACGGGCTGTCGAAGTACAAATCGATGACATCGACGAAGCAACTGAGGTGCTCTTTTGCGACATAATCGGTGAACATCGTTTGATCGACCGTTTGTGTCGTTCCGACGAACGGTGCAACAGTCGGATAACCGGTTGCAAAGGCCCGTAAGAAAGAAGCATCCCGTAATGTGTGTGCCGGCTGGGATTCGATCCAATCCGCCGCTTCTTTCAAAGAAGTGACTGCTTCGTCGAACGCCTGAAGGAGATCGTTTAATTCAGCAACGAGTTCCTGCTCCGTCTTAAAGCAGATGGTCGCCGTCCCGTGCGGATGTGCCGCACTGACGGGGTTAATCCGGTTAATCGAAGCCGTCGTCGGATTAGGCGAGACAGGCAAGACCGGTTGTCCGAGCAACGCGTTGCAAAAAGATGACTTCCCGGCGCTGAACGCACCGAACAAAGCAATCGTAAAGGTACTCGAAGCGACCCGTTTCAGTTTGTCTTGCAAGTAGGCGACCGTCTCTTCAAATCCGGGAACGGACGACAAAATCGTTTGAATCTGGTGCATTTCTTCCGGCGTATAGGAACGTGTGTCCTCGACATCGGTTGACTGAACCGCTTCTGCCGCGACGGCGACTTCCTCCAGCGTTTCCTGCGGTTGAAACGGGATTAACGCTTGTTCGGCCTGCATCAGTTCTTGTTGCCAAAGCACGACCTGTTGTTTTGCGGTTTGCAGTTGCTTGTCCGTCGGTGAGTCAGCCTGTTCGAGATACGTGTTTAAGACTTGCCGGGCGTCGGCTTCGGCTTTCAATAAGTCACATTTTTGACGTAAATCGGTTTGTTCTGTCAACACCTCTTGTTTGACGCTGCCGTCTGTTTGTTCGAGTTCCGCTCGAATTCCGTCCCGCCAGCGGTTCGTCTCTTTCGTATACCAGTCAGCCGTCAGACTGACGACACGATTCGTAAACTGGAGGACGGATTCACCGGTAATCGTAATGCCTTCCTGGACAGCACCCTCGATGACACGAAGCGGTGGATCAAGTGGATAGTTGTCGATCTGCATCGTATGCTGATCCGTTAAAATACCGGCTTCCGCCAACGATTGTTTCATCAATTTCCGAAGGTGCAGGGCAATTTCGGATGTCGTGACGGATTGATACGCCCGCAGGAGTTCGTCTGCTACCTGTTGCTGGATGGACTGTGTCTTTTTCGCACTTCTGAAAAACCCGACTTTAAAGGACGCTTGTCGTGTCTCTAAAAAGGTCCGCATTTTCTCGCGAAGTTCAAACGGCATCAAAGTGGCATTGCGCAACAAACTTTCCCGGTGCTGTGAAAACCGGCTGACCCATTGTTCGGGAGCCATCAGTTCGAGTTGTAAATCTAGCTGGTGCAGCTGTTCAAGCAATGCGTCCGATTGTCGCCGTTCTGCCGGTGTCAATCCTTCATTTGTCGATTCAGCGGCTTCTTCGATCCGTGTTTCGAGGTACGCCACGTGTTCGGCATGTAAGGATTCCAGTGTAGTAGCCGCTGATTGCAACAGTTTCGGTTGGACGTCCCGGATGCTGTGATCGACGAGTTCTTTAACGGAACGGAAATCATTTTCCGGATGATCCGCTTCCCGCAAGCTCGTAAAGAAGATTCCTTTTGGTTCCACGCCATGGGCGGCAAACGACTGGATGACGGAACGCTTGAAGGCGGCAAAGGATAATTCACTGGACTGGTGTTTATCGATTTGATTAACGATTAAATACAGTTCAGGTACGGAAGTCAACAATTCACGAGTGACGGTGAAGTTCAACTCGGACTGGACATGATTGTAGTCCATGACATAAAAAATCAAGTCAGCCAGGTGTAAAGCGGACTCGGTGGAAATCCGGTGGGCGTCATCGACGGAATCGACACCCGGTGTATCCATTAAAACAAGTCCTTGCGGTAAGTTTGAGCCGGCGTGGGTGATATCAATCCGTTCAACGGTACCGTCACGACCTAACGTCTCGAGATGCGGTAAGTCGGCCGCTGCGAGCTTTACGGCAGGGCGGTCGTGAAAATGGATGATTGCGGCATCGTGTTCTTCCCGGCGTAATGTGACGATGTTGGCACTGGTCGGAATCGGACTGGTCGGTAAAATCGACTCACCGGTCAATGCATTGATCATGCTTGATTTCCCGGCTGAAAAATGTCCGGCAAAAGCAATCGTAAATTCGCGTTTTAATAATTTCTCGGAAAATTTATTTAACTTGTCGAGCCGGAGTTGATCCGACGAGGGTTGAATCAATGTCGTGAGAAGCGCAGTCGCTTCAATGTGATTCGTTAACCGTTCTTCAAATGAGCGCATGCGTGTGAAACCCCTTTCTTACAATTCAGCTTCAGTGTATCACGCTTATTTTGGTTCCGTCATCTGTTCATCGGTAAGTTCCGCAGTCAAGCAACAGGCAAGACATTAAAACTTACGGATTCCGCAAAATGCTATATGATAATAACAGACTGATTACCAAGCGGTCCGTCGAAAACCCGGCTGGTGAAAAGTCATTAAAAAAGACTGAATCCCCGCTTCTCGGGGAATTCAGTCTGGTAGGAAATCTGAGTTTGTTTAAAATCAAGCGTTTGTTTCCGGGACAATCATATCCGACTCGTCAGGAGCGTGTTCCGTTGTCTGCATCAGACGGAGAAGGTGGAGCTTAAACAGGTACATGACGAGCAAATGAATATTGGCTTGCGTCGATTTGTAAATGATCCATGGTAAGGCCGGTACATATTCATGAATGGCAATCAGGCACTCCTGGGATCCGGGAATTTGTCGGAATTCAATCCGCCCTTTGCTGCCTTCCTGAACTTGCGCAAACATTCCGCCGGTAATCCGGTACGTAGCTTGCTCGGCATCCTGAAACGGTTCTTTCGTCAATTCGAGAAGCGGTGCATCGAGAAACGGCACTTGAATCTTTACGACGGTCTCGTTCGCAACAGAAGTGAGGAACGGCTTAGCGAAAGAGGAGAGCCAAGATACATAGTTATCTGCCGCCCAGTTGGCATCGCGTCCTTCCGGCAGACGGACACGCTGAACGGACCGGACATCGAGCACTTCGTCTTTTTCTTTTTTAGACGAATGACCCGATTGTTTTTTCTGATCCTTTTCCTTCTGCTCTTCTTTTAACGCCATCCGAACGGATTCCTCGAATGTGACTTTCCCGTTGCTGATGCCGTCCACCATTTTATCCGGATCTGCGACCATTTCGTGGACCATGCTCTCGACGAGCGGATAGACCGTCTCCTTCGGCTCTCCGGAAACTAATGTCACCCAAAGGCGAGACAGTTTGACTGTCATTAAAGGAATATCGAACGTCGGTTGGTTTTTCCCCATGACTTCGGCTGTTTTCAAAATCATTTCTTTATACGTCATCGATTCCGGACCGCCGATATCGATGGCGCGGTCTTTCAAATCTTCCCGTCCGACGCTTGCTCCGAGGGCATGAATGACATCTGGCAATGCAACGGGATGCGTCTGATTCCGTGTCCATTCCGGCAGCAACATGACGGGAAGCCGTTTGACGAGCTTCGATAAGATCGGGAAGGAAGATCCTTTTGGACCGACGATCAACGCAGCCCGGATGGTCGTTACGGGAGTCCCGTAAGCACCAAGCACACGTTCCACTTCCAAACGGCTTTTCAAATGGCGGGACAAGTCTTCCGTTTCTTCCGGAATGATGCCGCTCAGGTAGATGATTTGCTGAATGCCGTTTTCTTTGGCGGCACGGGCATAATTGTCCGCTAAAATCAAATCCATATCTTCGAATGAGCCCTGTGTCAGTTTAGCGGACGGCATCATCGAATGGACCAGATAGATGGCGATATCCGCCCCCTGTAACCCGTCGATGGTATCATTCAGCGAAAATAAATCACACGAGCGCCACTCGACATGGTCTTCATCATCCTTGTCATCACCGTTTCGCGATAAGGCGATGACATCATATTTTTTCTGGAGTTCGTTTAAGAGATTATGTCCGATATATCCGGTTGCACCTGCAAGTGCCAACCGTTTGCGTGTTTGAGTCATGAGTTTTCCCCCTCGATTAACGTTACTTGTTGAATTTACCCGAATCAATCGGTTCGTAATCCCTTCAGATGTTTTCAGGAAATAACAGGCTTGAGGCATAAAAAACAGGGAAAAGAAAAAAGAGACCGAATAGGAGTGGTGACCTCCACCAACTTCCATGTACATATTACTTAATTTCTACTTTAAGGAGAGGGCGAAGATGAACGCAGTCTGTTTCTTAGATGAGCAACACCAGAAGCGGTACCAGATGATATTAAAACGTTTGAGTACGCGGAATCGTGTGAAACCGCCGTTTCAAGCCATTTTGTTTTTGGCGACGGGAAATTTACAATTGATGCAATTATTCAGTGACTATTTTTTCCCGGAAACGGGTGAGTTTTTTTATCAGGAAATGTTGGCGGAGTCGATTGATGACCGGATGATCGATGTGGAGCGTCAACTCCTTGTGCAGTTGTATAATGGGCGGACGACGGTGACTGTGATCGAAATCATCGATCAGTTGAGTCCGACGGAATTGAAGTTGGCACTCGGAGCCATTCAGGTCCGGATGTTTGGAACAGCAGATGAAGAGGCGGAACGGCGTCAAACGTAACCGGAATTCGAACGAAGGAGAAGAGGCTGAAAGCAGTCTCTTTTTTTGTTTTTTACCGGAAACGGTAAAGAAAGGATAATTATAAGAATTTTATTAAAAGATGTTTGTGATGTAAGTTTACTATCATAAAACGGTATCCGAATAAAAGCTAAGCTTGTTTACTAAGATTTGATTGAACCGCCGAATCACTGGAAATAAGATGTAAGTAACAGGAAATGGATAACGGCTCAACTGAAATTTCTGACTGAGATGTGAGAGGAGTGGACGTATGCAACTCAAGCAATCGATTTACTTTCATTCACCGATTTTTCTTCAAAATATCTTAACGACGATTTATGGTCGCGTGCTGTATCAGGAACGATATGGTCCGGTTTATCAGAAACGGTTACAGGAGCTGAAGGAAAAAGAACGTTTTCAGACGAATGCACAGGCAGAACAGTTGGCGCGTCTGAATCAATTTCTGCTGTTTTGTCAGACGTACAGCCCCTACTATCAAGAGCTGTTTGAGCAACACCGGATCACTTTACCGCTTGAAACATTAGACGAACTAAAACAGATTCCGATTTTAAGCAAGGAAATCCTCCGGACACGTAATGCGGACGTGCATGCTAAGATCCGAGCGCCGATCCTCGGGAAAACGGGTGGAACGACGGGGAAGTCGATTCAAGTCCATTACACAAAGGAAGACATGCAGATCCGGATGGCGCACCTCGATTACTTTAAGTGGACACACGGGATTGAACGCGGCATGCGGCGCGCCAGCTTTACGGGACAGACACTGGCGGCAGAATCACAGAAAGCACCTGTTTACTGGCGGATGAATAAAGCCATCAATCAGATGCTTTTTACGATCAAAAACATTAATCCGCAAACGGCAGCCTTGTACATCGAACAATTGAACCGATTTAATCCGGAATCGATTGACGGCCTCCCTTCAGGTATGATTGAAGTGGCACGTCATGCTAAAAAGTACAATATTCCGTGTACGTTCCGACCGAAGGCGATTTTCCCAACAGCGGAAATGATGACGGCGGCGGAACGCCAATTGATCGAAGAAGTGTTCCATGCGCCGATTTTTGATCAATACGCATCGTCTGAAGGAGCACCGATTGTCGCGGAATGCCGTTACGGAAAAAAACACCTTCACTATGAAATGGGCATCATCGAGGTTGAGGAAGATGGTCAGATTCTCGTGACGAGCTTTGATACCCATGGCACGCCGCTCGTCCGGTACCGTGTCGGGGACCGGATGACGTTAAGTGAAGCTACGTGTCAGTGCGGACACGCCGGTCCGGTCATTGCATCCATTGACGGACGGGGACGAAGTTTCATTCAGCTGAAAGACGGTCATCGGATTTTTGAAGGAGAACTGGCCGGGATCGTACGGGCCTTCCCGAACTGTATCGAACGGGTCCAGTATATTCAATCCGACAAAGAAGAAATCGTTATGTTGTATGTACCGGACGAACGTTGTTTCAAAGAAGAACATGAAAAAGAACTGTACTTCGTCTTAAAACGTTTGTTCGGCGGACAAATGGAAGTGTTGTTACGGGCAGTGCCGGAAATTCCGAAAGAAATCAGCGGAAAAACATTATTGATCAAACAACTATTGCCGGAAAAAAGTTGAAGAATTCGCTATACGACGCGAGCAGACTCCCTTTATTTTCAAAAAGGTCGTCTGCTTTTTTGATGTCTTTTCAAAAAAAGAAGGAGTTTGCTAAAGGAGGAAAAAAATCGAAGTGAAAGTGTAGTGCGGTAGATTTTGTCATGTGATTGTCAGAATGCCGACGTAAGCTGAACCTATTAAGAATATGTTCAGTGAAGGCGTCGAGTCGTTGTTCGAAAGGACGTGCGCAGATGGGAATCAAAGAGCAAGTCTATCTGTATTCACCGGTGTTCATGCAAAATCTTCTTACCACTTTGTATGGCTATCGACTTCAACGGGAACGTTATGGACCGGCGTACCAAACACGATTTCAGGAATTAGCAGACAAATTAGAAAAACCAATCGATGTGGAACGGGATCAATTGGCGCGTCTCAATACGTTTTTGCTGTTTTGCCGGCAACATAGCCCCTATTACCACACGCTGTTTAAAGACTTGAATCTGCAATTGCCTTTTCGAGCGTTAACGGAGCTTCGGCAGATTCCGTCACTTGAAAAGGAGATGTTACGGCAGCAAATCGAATCGATTCGTACGGACCTCCCTGCACCGATTCTCGGGAAAACAGGCGGGACGACAGGGAAGTCGATTCAAGTCCGGTATACGAAAGAAGATATGCAGGTGCGGATGGCGCATCTCGATTTTTTTAAGGCGACTCACGGTGTAAAAAAAGGAATGCGCCGGATCAGTTTTACAGCACAGGCGCTCGTTTCGGAACGGCAACAAAAACCTGTCTACTGGCGGATGAACCATGCGCTGAATCAACTGCTGTTCACCGTCAAGAAACTCAGCCCTGAAACGATGACTGCTTATTTGCAGGCAATCGACCGGTTTGATCCAGAATCGATTGACGGGTTGCCGTCAGCGATGATTGAGTTGGCCTACCATGCCAAACGAATCGGAATGGAGTTGCAGTGCCGGCCGCGCGCTATCTTTCCGACGGCAGAGATGATGACCGCGACGGAACGGAAATTAATTGAAGACGTCTTTCACGCGCCGGTGTTTGATCAGTATGCCTCATCGGAAGGGGCACCGATCGTTTCCGAGTGCCGTTTCGGAAATAAACACCTGCACTACGAGATGGGCATCATTGAAATTGAACCGGACGGGCAAATTCTTGTCACGAGCTTTGATACCCATGGGACGCCGCTCGTCCGTTACCGGGTCGGGGACCGCATGACGAGCAGCGGCAAAACCTGTTCCTGCGGCCATCCGGGTCCCGTGATTGATTCAATTGACGGTCGGGGACGGGGGTATATCGTCAAACAAAACGGACAAAAGGTTTTTGAAGGTCAGTTGTCCAGCTTGGTCAAAGTGTTGCCGAACAGCGTCGAACGGGTCCAATATATCCAAAACAGTGAACGGGACATCACGTTTTTATATATTCCGGACCGGACCCGGTTTTTATCGGAGCACGAAGAACAACTGTACCGGTTTTTAAAGACTTTACTTGGTTCCGAGATGAACGTCTCGTTACGTGCTGTCGATAACATTCCGCGGGAAGTCAGCGGTAAGACGCTTCTAGTCAAACAGTTGATGTAAACGGAACACGGATCCAGTTGAGGATCCGTGTTTTTTGATGGATTTTTTTACAATTGTTGTAGTATAAAAGAAGATCATCGAAAAAGGAGGAAGACGATGAGGTCACGTGCCGCGGTACTACTGCTTGGAACGATACACTTCGACCGACCGGATAACGGAGACTTACTTCATTTGCGAGGCGTGTCGATGCTGACGCCGGACCGGCAAAAACAAATTGAGGACGCATTAAATGTCTTGTCCGACTTTCGTCCGACGAAGATCATGCTTGAAAGCCCTTCTGAACATCAACAGGACTTGACGCGTGAGTACGCGGCGTATCGCGCCGGAAAATTGACGTTGACCGCCGACGAACGGCATCAACTTGGTTTTCGTCTCGCCTCTCAAAATGGTCTCGATGATATTCAAGCAGTTGATTGGAACCAGTTGATTGACGGGATACCATCGCTCGACCAGCTGAGAAGGGAAAAACCGGAACAATTTGACGAAATCATTGCAAGGGAGACCACACGGATGCAACAGATGGAACAGGAGTTTACTGAACTACCGTTGCTTTCCTTTTTACAGAAAATCAATACTGACGGACGTGTGCAGGAGATGCACCAAACTTATTTAAAACTTGCTTGTCTTGGTGAGTCCGGAATGGAGTGGGTCTCGCGATATTGGTATTATCGCAATCTGATGATCTTTAAGAACATCCTTGCGGGTGTTACAGAACCAGATGAACGGGTTATGGTCATCTATGGTCTTGCACACGTTCACTTGCTGCAACAGCTGTTGACGGAGAGTGGCGAGGTCATGCTTTTGACGCTTGACGATATTATGATATAAGGAGCGATACATATGTTATTTCATTATCATCTTTGGACACCGTTTGTGGAGGAAACAGAACGGTTTTATCAACAGCTTGGTTTTCAGGTGACACAACGGATTGGGAAATACGCGGGGGAGTTCACTTCGTTTGATCCTCCGCTCGATTGGGACGATTTTCGTGAGCAACAGATTTTGTTTCGGATCATCGAGATGAAACGAGGAGCCATCAATCTTACGTTTGGTTACGGGAAAAAAGTGATGTTTGACCATATCGGCTTCCTTGTAACGGAAGCCGAGCGACTGCAGGTACTCGGCCGGGCGGAAGGTCTGGGACTGACGATTCAGGCGAACGAACGTCGGACGTTCATCGGAACGCCGTTTGGTTTCCGTATTGAATTGCAGACCCATCCGGATGCCGTCGAGTCAGAAACAGGGGACCGGCTCCTGCAGTTTGGAATCGCGACACCGACACCGGGTCTTGAGCCGTTGCTGTCTCAATTACTGGCTCGACCGGTTCCGGAAATTACGTCGGTTGTAGCGGAACGGATGCATGCCAGACAGGTTGTATTTTCCGGAATACCTGCGCTGCCGGTGCAAGATCCGAACGGTCTCGAGGTCCGGACGGTGAGTCCGCCTGCATTAATCGACGGACGGATAGAGGACCAGCACCTTTAAAGGCGGCGCGTCTGTCAGCAAACGGTCGAAACATTGGACTAAGTCACGGGCTGAGACCGTTTTTTCAAACAACTGTTCGAGATGTGGAACATGTGGTGCCGTCTTGAAAAACCAGGCGGCATGTTCCTGGTAATCCCATCCGTCACTCGAACCGACGAGCCGCAATTCTTTCTCGTAAAAGGCCGGCGTCAACGATAAGGTTTCATGATTCCCGTCTGAAAGAATACAGAGCTGTCCGTGGGGAACAAGCTTTTCCTGTAATAAGGCGAAAGCGTCCTGTCGTGCAGAACACTCCAATGCGTGTGTAAACGACTCATCCGAATCTGAGTATGATGCATGCGCCCCGAGTGACAGTGCAAGCGATGAGCGGACGGGATCAGGGTCAAAGACGACGATCCGGTCGACATGATAGAAGTGCCGCAGATAGAAAACGGCCAGCAGTCCGATGACACCCATTCCGGTCACTAAAACCGAGTCCGTCGGTTTAGGGACCAGTTTCCGGACGCCTTTCGCAGCGTCGCACGATAAGATGTTCAGCAAGGCGAGTTTGGCGGACACACCGTTCGGAACAGGAATGGCTTTGGCTTCGTCGACGAGTGCGATATCCTGATGACCGTAAAAGGCAAGTAGACGGTCGCCGACTTGAAACCGGGTGACCTGATTTCCGACGGCAATGACAGTGGCGTAGCTTTCATAGCCAGTCTCCTTCGGATAGACGGGAGCCGGATCGGTCGGATCGTCGCCCCGGACTTGCGGCAGTTCAGCCCCAATGCTGATTGCACCGGCAATTGTCCGGACAAGCAGTTCGTGTGCTTGGACCGGAGGAAGATGATGTCTCGTCCAGGTGACAGACCGGGCTGCCGTGACCTGTAAGCGTTCTTGATGCATAAAAACCCCTCTTTTCTAAAAACATAAGACTTCTTTCTATAGTATAAGGTAAAAAATTCCTTATCAAAATAAAAATATGACAATTTTGTAAGGTGGAAACTGTTGGGACAGTGTCAGTTTACGAACAAGTCTGTGTTATTCTGAAAAAAAGACAGAAACAGAAAAAGGACGTGACCCCCATCGAACGAATCGAAATGTCAATTCATCGCGGATTAGTGGAGTTAAAAAATTTGGATAAACGGATTCAAAAAGCACAGGCGAAAGCGTTTATCGGTGTGCAGAACGGCAGCCAGGCGCCGGCGGGATATCCTTCAGTCGCGACGTTTGCGGAAGAAGCGAAAGCCAACCTGCAGTCGATTCGGGATTTGATGGAAAGGCGGAACCGGATTAAGTCTGCCATCACGGCATCGAATGCTGTAACGGTCGTCCGTATTAACGGCCGTGAGATGACCGTTGCGGAGGCGATTGACCGGCGGGATGCCGGGCTTGTCTATGAACGGCAACTGTTGCAGACATTACGGGAGCAACTCCTGCAAGTCGAACAGACCATCGAGACAGAGCGGCAAGATATCGTACGGCGGGCAGACAGCCACATCGAGGCAACGTACGGTTCCCGGGAAAAAGGGAATGCGGACGAGATGGAAAAATCACGTCGACTGTTCATCGAGCGCCTGGAGCCGAAGTTGATTGATCCGTCGAACTTGCGCCAGGTCATCGCTGAACTGGATGAGACGATCGATACCTTTGAAACGGAAGTGGACTTTACATTGTCGGAAAGCAATACCGTAACGAAAATTTTTGCGTAATGACGATTCCCTGTTAGTCTGATATTCCTGCGACCAAACACGCCTGTTTTGTGCGATAACAAAACAATCCGTGCTTCGGCACCTCACATCGGTTCCACTGAGAACCGGAAGTGAAAGTTCAATGTTCACAGCTCAAGGAACAACGAACAAAGGTGAACGCTCAGATCATGAAAGCTAAACCATCAACGAGCAAAGAGTGATCAAATCCACGATTAAACGGGATAAGAGAGGGCTTGTTTGTTGCCTCTGGGAGTACCGCGTGGCTGGGCTGACAGGGAACCTACATATAAAAACGTTAACCGGAAAGGATGGAGAGATATGCTGAATCTGTATTTGACTTTGCTTGACATGCCGAGCCTCGCGCTTGCAGCACTTGTCATCGGCCTTGTTTTAACCATGAAGTACGGACGGCTGTTCGTCCGTCGGGATATTCCGGGATCCAGTAAACGAATAGCAGCTGTTCTGTATACGGGCTGTCTGTTCGGTTTGGGCAGTATCGTCCTGTTGTATACTTGACGCACGAACCTTTTTTGATCGGAGTCATCCGTTTCAAAGAAGGTTTTTTTGATTTCGGCACGAAGGACATAGAAACAGATCTGCCAGTTGAAGTTGAAGTGAAAAAAGGAGGAAGGGAAGATGGATGGCTTATTAAAACGCCGAATCGGAGCGGGCGTCGTCGATGTCCTTGTCCAGGGAATTGTGTCCGGTGTCCTGGAGAAAACTTTGTTAAAGCGCGTTAAAAACAAAACAGTACATGCGCTGATTACGGAACCGGCCGTGAACTGTTTCATCGAGACGGTCCAATTATCGACGGGGAGCGGGCAAACCGTCGGACAACGCCTGTTTCGGATTCAAGTCGTCAGTGAGAACGGACAACCGCTTGCCGTAAAACAGATTGCGAAGCGGATTGTATACCGGGAAACGATTGCCCCGATCAAGACATGGAAAAACCGGAAAGTATATCTGCGAGACGGATCGATTCTGCCGGAGGATGAATTTGCCGGAACCCGGGTCATCCGGAAAATCAACTAGGTTTGCGGGTGGACCCGTAAAACAAATCAAACGGAGGAGGATGACAGACGCACAATCTGCTGTCCTCCTCTTGCTGTGAAATCAATACGTCGTGCTAAACGAATAAGTCGTCTCGTGAAAGTAGGGAATTGAACCGCGGATGAGAGATGACAGCAGGAAATCCGTTGAATCAAAACAAATACCGGAGAAGGACGTGTCGGTATGATGCGCTGCTGCAGACAACACAAAGCCGGGGTGGGAAGTTTCGATTGTCACCCAGCGCCCGCTTACGGCTTCATGAACAGAGATGACCGGTTGTTGATGAAATGAAAAATAGGTGTCGACAGGAGATTGTAAAAACACCTTGTCTAAAAAGAAACGGTGCAGACGACGTCCTAACCGAAAATCAAAGGGGGTCCCTTTCGTCTGTTGCAAGCAGGGATTCATCGACAACGTCGGTACGGGATGGATGAAACAAGAACTGGTAAACTTTAAATCATGTTGTGTAATACTGTCCTTTAAATTACCGCTTAGGTTAAAGAAAATCGGAAGCGCCAAAGAGAGGCGAAGTGGTTGGTTGGTCGTCGCTGCATATCGGAGAATCAGTTGATTGCTGTTAGTTAGCGCATAAAGCATGTCGATTGCGATCACCTGTCCATTGACAGATATTTCCGCCGACAGACGTAGTCCGGATTCTTGTATTGTCGAGAAAGGTTCAGCTGTGAATAAAAGTTGATATAATGCCAGATCGATTTCGTGAACGGAACCGGACGACGTATCATACAGCTTGCCAGATAAACCGCGAGTAATCACAGGGACTGGTGTCAAATAACAGTTGAACATAATATCTTCCGGATGCCCATTCCGGTCAGGCACGATCAAACGTTCAATGCTTCCTCCTTTGCTTGAAATCTCGACTTCCATTCCCCGATCATTTTTCACACGATATCGTGTCGACTGGTCTTGTTGTAAATTCATACGGACCTGCAATTTCTTTCCTCCTCTTTTCGTATGAAATAAAACGCTTTTTAACGGTATAATACAAATACAGCTATTAACCATTCATTGAGTAAAATTATTCCCTCTCATTTTACCATATGATAAAATTTAAAAACTTTAAATTTACTAAATTTTTTTACTTAAAATAATTCAAAAAAAGAGGCGGATGCATGATGGCGACGATCAAAGATATTGCAAAAGAAGTGGGTTGCTCGATTTCGACGGTATCCCGCGTATTGAATAACGACCCGACGTTATCAGTGGGTGACGAGACAAGAGCCCGGATTTTTGAAGTGGCGGAAGAAATCGGATACCGGAAAAAAACATTGAAAACACTCGTGAAGAACATCGCGTTTTTATATTGGCTGACCGATAACGAAGAGCTCGAAGACGTCTATTTTCAAACGATGCGGGTGGAAATCGAAAAAAAAGCACGGGAAAATAACATCGAAATGACGACCTACAAACTCGAAGGCGGGATTGAAAAAATCCCGCTGGATATCGATGGATTCATTGCTGTCGGTTCATTCATGAACCGTGAGTTGGAGTATTTGAGAGAATTGACACCACATGGCGTATTCATCGACTCGACACCTGATCCCGCACATTACGATTCGGTTCGTCCGGATCTTGCACAAATCACCCGTCAGGCAGTTGAAGTGCTAGTGGAGCAAGGTCATGAAAAGATTGGGTTTATCGGCGGCACGTACCATAATCTTGATACGGATGCGGAAGAGATGGATGGACGGGAGCGGGCGTTTCGGCAAACGATGGAGGAACGTGACTTGTTACGGGAAGACTTCATCTTTTGCCGGCGGGGATTTTCGGTCGACAATGGGCATTACTTAATGAATCAGGCGGTCGAACAACTCGGGGAAGAGTTGCCGACAGCGTTTTATGTAGCGGCGGATCCGATTGCAGTCGGTTGTTTGCAAGTCTTGAACGAGCAACAGATCGAGATTCCGAAACGGGTTAGTCTGATCAGTGTCAATGATACAAGTATTTCGAAATATGTGTCGCCGCCTCTGACGACGTTTCATATTGACCTCGAGGAGATTTGTCAAAATGCGATTCAACTTTTACTAGAACGTGTGTTAAAGAAACGAAATATCGTCAAAACGGTCTATATCGGTGCAGAATTGATTACTCGGAAAAGCACTTTGTAAATAAATTTAGTAAAATTTTTTACTAAATTTATTTACAAAGTTTTCTTGTGGTGCTATATTTTGATTATTAAAGCGCTTACAAAAAGTGTTCTAATCTTTTCATAATATGATCCACAGGAGGAAAAAGAAGATGAAAAAAACCATTACATATATGACTGTCCTGAGTAGTCTGGCATTGACAGCCTCGCTCGCGGCGTGTGGTCCCGGGGAAGAAGCGCAGGGAAACAAGGAACAATCATCAAATAAAGAAGCGAAGCTGATCGTCTGGGAAGACATTGAAAAAGGCGAAGGAATCAAAGACATCGTTTCAAAATTCGAACAGGACAACGATGTCGACGTACAGGTCATCGAAAAACCGTACGCTAAGCAAATCGAGGATTTACGATTAGATGGTCCGGCTGGTACAGGTCCTGATTTGTTGACGATGCCGGGGGATCAGATTGGCACAGCGGTAACGGAAGGAATCATCAAAGAGATGAATGTCCCGGAAGAGGTCCAGTCGATTTATACCGATGTTGCCCTTGATTCGCAAAAAGTGAACGGAAAACTCTACGGTGTCCCGAAAGCGGTGGAAACGACGGTTTTATACTACAACAAAAAACTGGTCTCAGAAGACAAGCTACCGAAAACACTGGAAGAATGGTACGCCTTATCGAAAAAAACGACAACTGGACAATCGTTCGGGTTCCTCGCTTTATTTGATCAAATCTATTATGCCCAAAGTATCTTAAGTGGATATGGCGGTTATATTTTCAAACAAGATAATCAAGGAAAATACCAGACAAAAGAAGTCGGTCTTGCGAATACCGGAGCCATCAAAGGTGCGTCCTATATTCAAAAGTTCTATCAGGAAAAATTATTCCCGGCAGGCATCATCGGGGAGCAGGGCATCAACGTTTTGGAATCCTTGTTTACGGAAGGGAAGGCAGCCGCCATCATCTCCGGTCCCTGGAATGTCGAACCCTTTACGAAAGCAGGCATTGATTTCGGCATTACGAAACTGCCGGAACTGGAAAACGGAAAAAACATGAGTTCCTTCATCGGTGTCAAAAGTTATAATGTCAGCGCTTACTCCAAACAGTCGGAAATGGCGAACAAGCTAGCGCTTTACCTGACGAATGCGGAAAACTCGAAAAAGCGTTTTGAAATCACAAAAGAAGTCCCGGCCGTCAGTGCGTTGGCAGAAGATCCTGCCGTCACAAAAAGTCCAGCCGCACAGGCAGTCGCCGAACAATCGAAATTTTCCGAATTGACACCGAACATCCCTGAAATGAATGAAGTCTGGAAGCCGGTCGATGCCGCCCTTCAAACGATTGCGACCGGAAAAGCTGAACCGGCAGCCGCGATGAAGCAGGCCGTCAAAACGATCGACGGGCAAATCGAAGCGAAACACGGAGCGAAGTAAGAACGCTTCATATGATACGACCAGACAGTCAGAGATTCTAGTAAAGAGGTGAAGGACGTGCAGCACCGGAAAATTGGATTGATGTTATCGATCATTCCAGGACTTGGCCAATTGTATCACCGGCAATGGATGAAAGGCGGACTCCTGCTTATAGTCAGCATTGCTTTTTGGATTACGTTCGCCGACTTGCTCAATATGGGATTATGGGGAATCGTGACGCTAGGAACGGAAGTCCCGCGCGACAACTCGATTTTTCTGTTGGCGCAAGGCATCATTGCCATCATCGTCTTGTTGTTTGGGACAGGAGTCTATGTGTTTAATTTACGCGATTCCTACCGCAATGGACAAAAGCGGGATCAAGGGATGCGGCCGGATTCGCTGTTATCGGATTATCGGAATTTGATCAATCAGGGATATCCCTATCTGGTCAGTGGTCCGTCCCTGTTTCTGTTGATTTTTGCCGTAATTTTCCCGATCTTATTCAGTTTCGCCTTGGCATTCACAAATTATGATTTATATCATTCCCCGCCTGCGAAACTGGCGGATTGGGTCGGATTTTCTACTTTTGCTCAAATTTTCACAGTTGATATTTGGCGATCGACGTTCTTTGATGTCTTGTCTTGGACTGTAGTCTGGACCTTGGTCGCCTCGACGTTACAAGTGTCGCTCGGTATCCTGATGGCAGTCCTCGTCAACCAAAAAGAGGTCCGGTTCAAACGGGTCATTCGGACGATTTTTGTCCTGCCGTGGGCGGTTCCGGGATTTGTGACGATTCTTGTTTTTGCCGGTCTCTTTAATGACAGTTTTGGGGCCGTCAACATGGATCTGCTGTCTCTGTTCGGTCTTGATCCGGTCCCATGGTTAACAGATGAGAAGTGGACACGGGTCGCGCTCGTCTTCATGCAGGGATGGCTTGGATTCCCGTATGTCTTTTTAGTGACGACGGGTGTGTTGCAATCGATTCCGGAAGATTTATATGAAGCGGCAACGATTGACGGTGCCTCGATGTTTGCAAAGTTCCGGCACATCACGATGCCGATGGTGCTGATTGCGATGTCGCCGATCATCATCACCCAGTTCACCTTTAACTTCAATAACTTTAATATCATTTATCTCTTTAACGGCGGCGGACCGTCCGTGCCGGGTTCAAATGCCGGCGGAACGGACATCCTCGTCTCCTGGATTTATAAATTGACGATGCAGTCCGGTCAATATGCGTTAGCGGCCGCGTTGACGATCTTACTGTCGATTTTTGTCATCGGGATTGCCTTATGGCAGTTCAGACGAACAAATGCATTTAAGGAAGGAGCGTGATCAAGATGGTGACACGGAACAAAACGCGGACGGTTCGCCTGACGCTGACCTATTTGATTCTGCTGTTCGTTGCGACCTGTATCATCTATCCGCTCCTGTGGACGATCGGTGCGAGTTTTAATCCGGGCAACAGTTTAGTCAGCACATCAATCATCCCGAAAAATCCGACACTGGATCATTACCGGGAATTGTTTGCCGGAAAAGAAAGTCTGCAATACAGTCACTGGTATATGAATTCGTTAAAAATCAGTCTCTTTACGATGCTCGGGACGATCGTCAGCGTTTCCTTTACGGCCTATGCCTTTTCGCGCTTCCGTTTTAAAGGACGTCAGCAGGCCTTAACGCTGTTTTTGCTGTTACAGATGATTCCGCAGTTTTCCGCCTTGATTGCCCTGTTCGTCCTGGCCCAGATGCTTGGCATGATGAACAGTCACTGGCTGCTGATTCTGTTGTATATCGGCGGTCAGATTCCGATGAACACCTATTTGATGAAAGGATACATGGATTCGATTCCGGTCGATCTCGATGAAAGTGCCAAACTCGACGGCGCCGGTCATACACGGATTTTCATCCAAATTATTTTACCGCTCTGTCGGCCGATGCTTGCCGTGGTCGCGATGAACGGATTTACGGGCCCGCTCGGGGACTTCGTGCTCGCTTCGACGATTTTACGGACGCAGGAAGCGTATACGTTACCGATCGGTCTGTTTAATCTCGTCAACGAAGCGATGGGTGCAAGTTATACGACGTTTGCTGCCGGGGCGATTTTAATCAGCATCCCGGTTGCCGTTCTGTTTGTCCTGCTGCAAAAACATTTTGTGTCCGGGCTAACGGCAGGGGGAACAAAAGGGTAAGAGAGATAGAGAAACGAAATAGAGGATTAAGGGAGAGGCTTAAAAAATGAGGCAAACGATTTATACGACAAAAGCGAGACATCTGTTGCACGGCGGGGACTATAATCCGGATCAATGGCTCAACGTACCGGACGTCTTACAGGAAGATTTACGGTTAATGCGTCTTGCGCATACGAATACGTATTCCATCGGCATCTTTGCCTGGAGTGCGCTCGAACCGACCGAAAATCAGTTCACGTTCGACTGGCTTGACCGGATTATTGACGATATTCACGCAAACGGCGGACAGGTAATTTTGGCGACACCAAGCGGGGCACGTCCGGCCTGGCTGTCGCAAACGTATCCGCAAGTGTTACGTGTCGACGAGCACCGTATCAGACAGCTGCACGGCGGGCGTCATAATCACTGTCTGACGTCTCCGGTCTACCGTGAAAAAACACAACGGATCAACCGCTTATTGGCCGAACGGTACGGGAATCATCCGGCACTGCTGATGTGGCATGTTTCGAACGAATACGGTGGCGAGTGCCATTGTCCGCTTTGTCAGGCAGCCTTTCGCGACTGGCTGAAAGTGAAGTATGAGACGCTCGATGCACTGAATGCTTCCTGGTGGAGTGCCTTTTGGAGTCATACGTTTGACGACTGGTCGCAAATCGAGTCGCCATCACCGATCGGCGAAAGCATGGTCCATGGTCTGAATCTCGACTGGAAACGGTTTGTGACCGATCAGACGATTTCGTTTTTTGAGCAGGAAAGTGTTCCCCTGCGCGAGTTGACACCCAATCTTCCGATCACGACCAATTTCATGGCAGATATGGAAGACCTGATTCCATTCCAGGCCCTTGACTACAGTCGATTCGCGAAACACGTCGATGTCGTCAGTTGGGATGCCTATCCGACCTGGCACAATGACTGGGAAACGACGGCCAATTTAGCGATGAAGGTCGGGTTCATCAATGACTTGTTCCGGAGTTTAAAGCAACAACCGTTCCTCTTGATGGAATCGACGCCGAGTGCTGTCAACTGGCATCCCGTCAACAAAGCGAAACGTCCGGGCATGCACCTGTTGTCCTCGTTGCAAATGATTGCCCACGGTTCCGACAGCGTGCTGTACTTCCAGTGGCGGAAATCCCGCGGCTCGTCAGAAAAGTTTCACGGGGCGGTCGTCGACCATGACCGGTCGGAAGAAAATCGGGTCTTTCAAGAAGTCGCCCACGTCGGACAAACGCTGGAGCAACTCGACGCCGTCGTCGGTACGACGCGTCCCGCAGAGGTCGGGATTCTTTACGACTGGGAAAATAACTGGGCATTAAATGATGCGCAAGGGTTCGCAAACGACACGAAACAGTATCCGCAAACGCTGCAGGAACATTATCGTTTCTTTTACGAACAGGATATTCCGGTCGATGTCATCACGAAAGAACAGCCATTTGATGCTTACAAACTGTTGATCGTGCCGATGCTGTATCTGGTCAGTGCGGCGACCTTGGAACGGCTACAACGATTTGTCGAGCATGGGGGAACGTTGGTCACGACATACATGACCGGTCTCGTCGATGAACATGATTTGGCGTATGCCGGATGGCCGGATGAACTGAAGACGATCTTTGGCCTGACACCGGAAGAGACGGACACGCTGTATCCGAGCGATCGCAATCACGTGATGTTTAACGGGAAACAGTATGAACTGCAGGATTATGCGACGGTCATCCAGGTCGATTCAGCAGAAGTCGTTGGCACCTATACGGATGACTTTTATCAACAGACACCGGCCGTGACCCAAAATCAGTATGGAAAAGGTGTCGCCTGGTATATCGGCGGACGACTCGAGGCAACGTTTCAACGTGACTTGTATGCGATTTTAGCGGATCGGTTAAACATCAAGGCACCTTTCGACACGACGCATACGGCAGAAGTATCGATTCAAATGCGCCGTGGACAGGAGGCGGACTACGGGTTCATCCTGAACTTTTCCGAAGTCGAGCAAACGATTGAACTGTTCGAGCCGTTGCTTGAGTCTGCAACACAAACGGAAATCAGCGGTCAGCTGATGCTTAAACCGTATGAAGTCAAGATCGTTGAACGGAAGAAAACATGAACGCAATTCAAAACGGCTTTTCAGACAGAGGTATGTTCTGTCCGAAAAGCCGTTTTTTGGATGTGTCCGTTAAAAGGCTGTGTCCTCTTGCGGACGGCTCATCCATTCGAGCAATGTTTTAGCCGGACGTGACAGGATTGCTTGTTTTTTCCAAATCAAGTAGGTGTTGGCAGTGAGCGCCGGCGCAAGCGGAACGAAAATGAGTTCACTACCGCTTGTGTTGATGATGCGGTCGAGACATACGGCATGACCGATTCCTTCCTTGACGAGGAGCGAAGCATTAAACAGCAGGTTGTAGGTTCCGACGATATGGACCGTGTCCCAGTCCAAACCGGTCCGTTCGGCAAACGTCCGGTTTCCTTGGAGTTGTTCCGAAACGATTAACGGAAGGTCCCGCAAGTCGTCTGCCGTTACCGTCGCCTTTTGACTGAGCGGATGATCGCGCCGTGTCAAGATACCCCATTGATCAGGCTGATTCAATTTCAGATAATGATAGGCGTTGACGTCAAACGGTTCAATGACCAGTCCGAAATCCAGAATTCCTTTATCGAGCTTATCCAGAATATCCTGACCGTTCCCGCTGTGAATCCGAATCGTGACGTCCGGATGCTGTGATTGCATTTGTTTGAATGACCGGATGACGGGCAATAGACTTTCCGTTTCACCGCCGCCGATATAAAGTTCGCCACGCAACGTTTCCTCGGTCAAGAGATTGGTGACGATTTTATCGGCCAGCGTCACAAGTTCACGCGCCCGTTCCGCCAAATAGTACCCGCTTTCCGTCAGGATGATGCCCCCCGGAGTCCGGTCGAACAACGGACTGGCCAATTCGTCTTCTAACCGTTGGATTTGACGGGACAGAGCAGGCTGTGAAATCCGAAGAATCCGTGCTGCCCGAGTAATGTTTTTTTCCTCGACGACTGCTAAAAAGTATCTTAATTGTTGAATTTCCATGGGGTCCTCCTATGCGTTTTGGTTATGTTATATGATTTTATATTAGCATTAGACATGAAGGGTGAATACTCGTAACCTTGTAGACAAGCAACAACTAAGAGGAGGAATACACATGAACACACCACTAGATAAAGTCATTGTCATCATGGGCGCGTCAAGCGGAATCGGCGAAGCGACCGCACGACTGCTCGCGTCACGTGGAGCCAAATTAATGCTTGCGGCCCGTCGGATTGAGCGTTTACAAAGCATTCAGGAAGCATATCCTGAGGCGAACATTCAGATTAAACAGGCGGACGTCACGGAGTTCGATCAAGTCGAAGCCGTCGTCGAGGAAGCAAAAGCCGTCTACGGACGGATTGATGTTCTCTTCAACAATGCCGGCATCATGCCGACCGCTCCGCTTGCGGCCAGACACCGGGAGGACTGGAAAAATACGCTCGATATCAATGTGATGGGAGTCTTAAACGGAATCGCCGCGACCTTGCCGATTATGGAACAGCAACAGTCCGGTCATATCATTGCAACGGATTCGGTCGCGGGACATGTCGTCTATCCGGAATCAGCCGTTTATTGCGGGACAAAGTTCGCCGTCCGGGCAATCATGGAAGGATTACGTCAGGAGCAACGTGAAAATAATGTCAAATCGACGATTATCTCACCGGGAGCCGTCCAGACAGAGCTGTATACGACGATCAGAGATCAAGCAACAGGCGAGTCGCTCCGTCAAGCGCAACAAGAGTGGGGGTTGACGAGCGAAGATGTCGCCGAGGCCGTTCTGTATGCTATTGATACACCGGACCGGGTTTCGATCAGTAACTTAATCATCCGTCCGACGCAACAACAAGTGTGACGCGCATGGAGCATTCAACGATCTACCATCAAATCGAAAATCAGCTGGTCGAGCCACAAAATGCCGTATTCGAGCAAATTCATGCCATCCAACAGGACGGGGAACGATTGCTCCACCGGTTAAACTGCCAGCTGTTGTCACCGGCGGAGTTTCGCGAGACGTTAGCCGAGTTGATTGGTCAGCCGGTGGATGAAAGTGTGATCGTGTTACCTCCGCTCTATACGGATTTCGGACGCCATATCTCACTCGGGAAAAACGTCTTTATCAATCGTGGCGTCATGTTGACGGATCTCGGATCGATTCAGATTGATGATCACGTACTGATTGGTCCGTTTGCCAAGCTATTGACCGTCAATCATCCGGTCAGTCCGGCAAAGCGTCGTGGTTTGCTCGTCGCGCCGATTCACTTAAAACAAAATGCCTGGATTGGAGCGGGGGCAACGATCCTGCCCGGTATCACAATCGGCGAACATGCCATCGTTGCAGCAAACGCGACCGTGACGAAAGATGTCCCGGACAAGGCCATCGTTGCCGGCACCCCGGCCCGGATCATCCGTTATATCGATGAATCGGAGGATTGATATGAAGCAACGTTTGGAAACCGTCATTGTCCTTCTTTCACTTGGACTGGCAGGTTGCGGTCCGGCGGTCCCGATTTCGACAGAAGTCAAACAAGAGGTTGAGGAGAGAGATACCATGAATATCAACGTCAACGGTCAGGTCGCCTCGATCCAACTGGAAGACAATGCAACAACCAAAGCTTTAGTGGCGGAAGCTCCGTTTACGATTCAAATGGATGATCTACACCGGAATGAAAAATATCATTATTTCGGCAAGTCGTTTCCGACGCAGCCCCAAGCAATCCAGACGATTGAAGCCGGAGACGTGCTGCTGTATCAAAATAACTGTCTGGTGATCTTTTACCAAGCGGCTGAACCGGTTGTTCCGTATACGCGGATTGGAAAAATCCATCATTTTCAGGATATCCGGGCGTCGTTCGGAAACAAGTCGGTTTCCGTCCAATGGTATGAAGGAGAGGGAGGAGAATGATGACAAAATCGAAGACAGCTGTAGAACATCCTTTTCAACGGGGAGAAAAAAATGAAGCATTTGCGGCTTACTTTATCGAACAAAGTTACCTGAACCCGTTAGTCAATGATCCAACGCTCGAAATTTCAGTCGGTCAGGTGACATTCGAACCGGGTTGTCGCAATCATTGGCATCTTCACCGGGACGGATACCAAATCCTCCTCGTGACAGATGGGGAAGGATGGTATCAGGAGATGGGCAAACCGGCCCGTCAGTTACGAAGCGGCGATACGGTCGTCACACACGACGGCGTCAAACATTGGCACGGAGCGACGTCAGACAGCTGGTTTTCGCATCTGACGATCACGGCCGGGACACCGGACTGGCTGGAACCGGTTGCGGAACAGGAATACGATGTGCTGAAGAAATGAATTAAAAACGAGATCTATCTTCAGTCCGTCATCCGGACCAGAGCGTAGATCTCGTTTTTGTTTGGAGTAAAAAAATTAAAACGAACTGTCAAGTTTAAAGATGGAGTCACCAAGATGTTGCATCAGTTCGTTGGCCCGACTTTCAATGTGTTCCGGCAACTTCGTTTGACTGAAATAGGCGAGATCGAGACTTTCCCCGTCCAGCATCACGAGTGTCCCCGTAACGTTTTTCGCATGATAGAGATGAATGACGCCATGCACTTCATCTCCGTTCGGATACTGGTAGTAAAAGCGGGGGCCGGAAAAGACGCCGATCAGTTCCAGTTCGCTTGTCTGTAGTCCGGTTTCTTCGTGTAGCTCGCGAATAGCGACTTCTTCCAGTGTCTCGCCGAGCTCCATTGACCCGCCTGGCAGTCCCCAGTCGAGCGTGTCGGACCGGTGTTGGAATAAGACTTCCTGTTGGTCATTGGTGACGAGAATTGTCGCGCCGACACTGATGATCGGACGGCTGCCGATTGTTTTGCGTAATTCTGAGATATATCCCATCTGATTGAACAACTCCTTTATGTGATGAAACTCTGTTTGTTTACCGACTGAAACCGCCCTCAGCATGGATGACCTGTCCGGTGATCCAGGCCGCGTCTTTACTAACGAGAAACGCAATCGTCCGCGCGGCGTCTTCCGGTGTCCCGATCCGGCCAAATGGAAACTGTGGTGTTAAATGCGTCCGAATCTCCTCTGTCATCCAGGTCGAGTCGGTTGGTCCGGGATTAAGTGCATTGACCGTGATGCCGAGTGGTGCGACGGCTGCTGCAAAGGAAGTCGTGAACGATGAGACGGCTCCTTTTGTTGCCGCATAGGCCAGTTCTTCGGGCATCGCGCCAAGATCCTGTCCGGACGTCAAATTGACGATCCGGCCGTCCTTCAAACCGGCTTCCGCGAAAGCCCGGGCAAACAAGGTCGATAATAAAAGCGTACTCCGGACATTGACGGCGTAATGGGCATCGAGTGCCGTCACGTCAAGTGTCGCGAAATCGGTGTGTGTCGAATGCGCGGCATTGTTAATGAGAAGGGACGGTGTACCGATCGTCGCGACCGCATGCGCCAGAACACGTTCCGCGGCATCGGGTGCGGACAAATCAATTTCGAATGCTTCACTTGAAATACCGGCCGCCGACAGTTCAGCTTGAAACGTATGGATCCATTCGGAGTCCGCTTTCCAATATGTAAAACAGATGTTTAAACCTTGGGCAGCCAGTTTCCGGCAAATGGCTGTGCCGATATCCTGGGGATGGCTCGCACCGGTAATCAGGGCAAGCTGTCTTCGATCAGTCATAAGAGTGCCTCCAATCTAAAGATATGCGCTTTCATCGTACCGTTTCCGGAGGAAGGAAGTCTAGAGAAAGAGGGATTTTTTTACAAAAATCAACAGAATTATGCCTTGCTGGATGATATGATGAAAAAAGAGGTGTTTTCAGATGATCAAGCGGAAATACGGGGCCCGCACGGCGTGGAACCGGATCAGCGAACGGAATTACCAGGAGCTTTACCTCGAGACCGACGACTTCACTGGTCATGTGACACGTCTTGAGATGATCCGGGTGACGGATCCGTTGTTTGTCCAGTATACGGAACAAGCGCTCCAAATTGCCGGTGACGGTTACGTCTGGATTCAACAGTTTCCGGCGGGCAAGCAGCACGTCATCACGACGATGTTTAATGATCAATGGCAACTCGTGCAGACGTACATTGATATTTGCCTGCGACACGGACGTGATGCAACCGGTATCTTTTGGGACGATTTAATGCTCGATCTCGTATTATTGCCGTCCGGAGAATATTTTGTGCTGGATGCGGAGGAGCTGGAAACGGCTTTGACGGTCGGCGAGATTACACAGGAGGATTACGACCGGTCGTGGCAGGAAATCAACCGGTTGCAACAACAAATCCGGACAGCGAGGTTTGTTCCCAGTCCACTTGCCTGTGCCCATGCGGACCTGTTCAGGCAGATGAACAAGTCCCGTTGAAAAAATCAACGGGACTTTGCGAGACGGTTAAACCATCTTGTTGCGGTTATTGAAGACGACAAATACGACGATACTGATGACAGCTAAGGCAACCACGATGAGGACCATGGGGATTCATCTCCTTTTTCCCGCCGAAAAAATAGCAACTGCTGTTACTGGTCTTTACCCGTAATTCAAAAAAACGAATAAAGGATACCAAAGAAGAAGTTATCAAACGGTGACGAAATGAGGCATTATCATCAAGGAGGAAATGATCGTGAAACAGGCTTACATTTTTGATATGGACGGCACGTTATTTCAAACAGACCGGATTCTTGGTCATGCACTGAAGGATGTGTTTGCTTTCCTGCGTGAACAGGGCCGGTGGACAACAGAGACGCCGCTCGCCGAATATCGGGCGATCATGGGCGTACCGTTGCCGGAAGTCTGGCGGACGTTGTTGCCGGCACATACAGAGGCGGACCGGGCGCAAGCTGATCAAATCTTTCAAGACGCATTGATTCGCCATATTGAACAGGGGCATGGTGCCCTGTATCCGGGGGCGGAAGAAGTACTGGCTGCATTACAGGCAAGCGGACATGCTGTTTATATCGCGAGTAACGGCTGGAAAGGATATCTAGCGGCTATCGTGCGGCAGTATGCGCTGGAGCGTTGGCTCGACGGTGTCTACAGCATCGAAGACGCGAGATCGACCGCGTCGACCTGACTGCCGTGTTCCGCAAGATACAAGGCATTGCGGCCGGGACCGCTTCCCAGTTCGAGCACCCGGTTCACCGGGATCTCCAGTTGTTCGACGTAGCGGACCAGGTTCTCGTCCGGTTTGTCGACGAAAAAGGGGATCCGTTTCGTTCGGTCGGCATAAAAGCCGTCCCAAAAAGCGGTCGGTTCCCGGAGTAAAGCGTCAAGCATCTGCAACAGGTCGTCGTGTGTCCGAATCGTTTCGTTCATCATCAGTCCTCGTTTCTTCCCGGCAGGTTCCGCAGGAGGACCGCCGTCATGAGTGTTTCTTTTAAGTGTTCTGCCCGTTTTTCCGTAAAGGTCGTCCAAAACGTCTCACCGATCGTTGCGAGTTCGTCCGGCGAATAGACACCGGGTTCAAAGCTTCCCCAACAACCATCCGTCGTCAGCTGATCCCAAAAGACATAATCGGCGACCGGATAATAGGGCAGCGGAACGTCGCCGCCCATCGGTTGCAGGTCAACGAGCTCCGAGCAAAGCCACATCGCGGTCGCGACGGACAACAGACCGCCGTGCCGTTCGTTTAATCCGGCGAGTCCCGCAGCACTCAAAGCTTCCTCGAAGGCCCGGTAGCGGTGCGTCGTGATGACGACGAGCTCCGGATATTTAAAGTTAATCTGTTTGACGAACGCCGACTCCCAGTAGGCACCGCCGTGTCCGTTGTAGAGAACGAATCGAGTAAATCCTTGGCGGTGCAGATTGACGATGATTTCTTCGAGCATCAGCGCGATCGCCGTCGGACTGACGGTGACGGTCCCGATTCGATTGGCATGTTCTTCGGAGGTGTTAAACGGCAGCGTCGGTAAGACATAGGCGTTTAACCGTTCACCGAAGACAGCGGCCTGGTGCTCGGCAATCAATGTATCAAGATGCATCGGCAAATACGGTCCGAACTGTTCCGTTGCCCCGACCGAGAGAATCGCGGTGACAGTCTGACTGTCTTGAATAACCTTCGTACTGTTTTTGTAGCTGAGCATTAATTGATTCTCCTTTATTCAAATACTTGGCGTAATTCGATTTGTCCTTCGCCGTGACCTTGCGGATCCGGCATACGTCTGGCCCAGGCCACTGCTTCCTCTTTTGACGCCACGTCAATCAAGATGAATCCTGCCAATTGATCCGCCGGAGGTTCAAACGGTCCGGATGTGACGTCCGGCTCCTCGTCGGGACGGCGAAACGAAATCCGGAGAGCTTCTCGCGTCGGATGCAGTCCTTTCGCCATAATCCGGACACCCGCTTCGACCAGGTCCCGGTTAAAGGCGGTCATCGCTTCTTGGAGGGATGGATCGGGAAAAAGACCGGCTTCTGAACGGCTTGACGCTTTAACGAGCAATAGGAATAACATGGATCAACCTCCTTGCAAAATGTGACCGGTGGGGATGAAAAACGTCTACTGTATGTTATTCGACAAATCGGTTGTAATCCCTGTTTTTTTAACTAAAAAATGGATGTTAAATTTATTTTGATGGAAGAAAAAAGGAAAAAAGTTACCGCGTCAGATCTACTTCGATTAGTATAAAGTCAGAAGACAGAAGATCAAGTTTTCTCAGGAAAGGAGCTCGGAAATGGTCTATTTTATCGGCATGTTTGCGGTCGGTGTGGTTGCCCTGACGGCGCGGGGACTGTATTTTGAGATATTTCGCTGGACGGAGTGGGGGAGTGTATTCGCATTTCTCCCGGCTGCCCTGTTGCTCTTTTCGATTGAGCGGCGGCAGCAAAAACAAGATACAGCGTTTGCCGGAAACGGAGCCGGTTACACGTCGCGACTCAGTGACCGGCAATCGACGGGAATCAAACAGATCTACCGGGCGGAGACGGTCGTCGGTTCCTACCGCCGGACGTTTAAACAAGTCTAGCACCGCTGGTTTGTCGCTTTTCCGAAAGTCGAGAATTTTTTTCTGAATCTCGATTTTAATCTATCGCAACGTGAACTCCGGTTCGAGGAAAAAGCGGGGCAACGGTTGTGGAGCAATCAGACGGAGTGGACAATCGAAGAGAGCGGCGAAACCGTTGGTGACATTCTAACTGAAAATACGGTCCGGCATGCTGTCGAATTCACTGAAGTACTAAGGATGACGTACCGTGGCGAGACGTATCAGATCCGGTCACCCCGGTTATCCCGACGGATTGAGGTAAGACGTGACAAGAAAACGATTGTGACAAGTCACCGGAAACGGCACCTGCTGACGTTTGATGTCCCGGATTTTGAGACACAGGCCGTCCTGCTCGCCGGCGTGATTTTGTTTCGCCTGCATTTTCGCGAGTGAAGACGGACCGTTCCGCCTGACTTGGTACAGAAAGGAAAATCAGCTATCCTAGACAGGTAACCCAATCAAAAACAGAAAGCAGGCGATGTTTGATGAGTAATCCACTGAACCAACTCGCATGGACGTTTGTCTCCGAATGTGACATCCCGCAAGACGTAACAGGAATATTGATTCAGGGGGAAAACGCGTTGTCCGCCTATAAGACGATCCGTGATGTCGCGATTTTTACGACACACCGGCTAATCATTCGCGACGCGCAAGGATTGACGGGCAAGAAGGTCGAAGTCTATTCGATTCCCTACAAGTCGATCAACATGTATTCAACGGAAAACGCCGGCGGGATGTTTGACATCAATTCGGAAGTCCAACTGTTTACGCGGGCCGGAACGATTAAAATCAATCTCAATAAAAAGGTCGATGTCCGAAAAATTGACTTGCTGATTGCGAACGCGATTCTTTAAAAAGGGGGACTGGACGATGAAACGAGGAATTCAAAAAACGGCGTTGCTGGTTGTCTTGACGTTACTTGCAAGCCTCTGCCGGACGAAACGGGTCCGTTAATTTTATTTCAATTTCCGTAATTTATGTATGAAATGATTTCATACAGGCACAGGAGATTCTACTCCTTCCAAACCTTCAGCTGTCATAACAGGTAAAAAAAGAAAAATGTTCAAAAAAACGGATCCTTCAAGGACCCGTTCCGCAACTGACGCTATACTGTTGTGCTGTTTTTTTGCTGTAACAGATCGTCGGGGTCATGCCGGTTTCGCTGTCATAGTCGTACCACACGACATCATACATGCGACCGTAGTCCGGATCGACCATTCGTTTGTCGAGGATGGCGGTGTAACTCTGATACGGATGACCCTGTTCATACAAATAATGGCGGATGGCGCCGCTTTCGGTCTCATTTGAAAAGACGACCGGCGACAGCAGGGGGAAGACGATTAACAAGGTGAGTACGAATCCACCAATCCACAGACCGATTTTTTGCCAACGCTTCATTTGAAAATCACTCCATTTCAGTTAAAATATTGAAGTTTTATGCAAAACAACGATCGACAGCCACTGGATTGTCGGTCGTTTTGGTTTACCCTGTCTTTCGCATCGACTCAAACAAACGTCCCTTGTAGACGTCCGCGATCGTGTTCAGGAAGGATTCGGAAAAACGTTTCGGGAAATACGGTTTCGCATAAAAATACTGATAGGCCCGTTTTAAGTCATCCCACTGCGTACACGGATCCGTCTGCCGGAACCGGGCGACATCAATGATTCGCGTGCCGGTCGGCGTCAGCAGGATGTTTCGTAAGTGAATGTCGGATGGGTTCAAGCCGACCGAGCGGGCTTCTGCTAAAGCCTGATCGACGGTCTGGATGACATCGTCCGTGATGAGCGTGCCGCTGATCAGACATTCGAACAATGTCTGTCCTTCGATGTATTCGATGACGAGGTAGTCCGAACCATACTCATACTGTTTGGCGTACGTTGCAAACGAATCCAATTGTTCGTAAATCGATCCTTCGATTGCTGCCAAATGTCGGTGCGACGGGAAAAACTTTTTAATCACCCGGTCGGTTCCGGTGATGCGAAATACAAAAGCACTGCGGCCTGTTCCAATCCATTCCAGTTCGTCCGGATACGACGTTACCGTAAATCCCTCCGGCGTCTCCGTCAGATGGATGGCACAAGCCAGTTCGGAATCTGTCTTCACACATGCCACTTCCTTTCTCTTCTTTTATATTATACGACGTTTGGCTGCGGATGGTTTCATAAAACGGCTCCTGTGTGAAAGTTTTGAACATTTTGTGATATGCTGAAAATGTACGGATACTACTTAGCTCAAGGGGGCATTTTGATGACTACTTTACAACAATGGCGTGACCATTTTGAAGCGCTTCGTGCATACGATGAAGCCGTCGCGTTACTTTACTGGGACATGCGGACATACATGCCGGAACAATCCGCCGACAACCGTTCGAAATCAATCGGCTTCTTATCGACGGAAAGTTTCCGCCGCCGGACGGGAACAGCGTATCAAACGTTGCTTGAAGCGATGGGGCAAGAGACGTTGACAGGCGTCGAAGCCGTTTCCTACGCCAAAGCAAAACAAGCGTACGACCGGGACTCGAAGATTCCGGAAGCGGAATACCAGACGTTCATCACGTTGATTTCGGAAGCAGAAAGTGTCTGGGAGAAAGCGAAGGACGCGGATGATTGGGACTTGTTTGCACCTTACCTGGAAAAGATTGTCGCGATGGAACGGAAGTTCGTCGAGTACTGGGGATATGACAACCATCCGTACGACGCGTTGCTGCATGACTATGAACCGGGCATGACGGTCGCAGAACTCGATCCGTTATTCGCTGAACTCCGTCAGGCGATCATCACGTTGTTAAAACAACTTGACGGAAAAACATTCCCGACACTCGACTGGTCAGCCGACCGCGAGACACAGATTCGATTGAATCACGAGTGGCTGCAGGATATCGGTTATGACTTCACGGCGGGGCGACTCGATGAGACCGTCCATCCGTTCCAAACGACGATCAACCGGAAAGATGCCCGCGTCACGACGAAGTACGATGAAAATGATTACCGCAATTCGGTTTTCGGAACGATGCATGAAGCCGGACACGCAACATATGAACAAGGCATCGATCCGAATCTCGATACGCTCGGACTCGGGGACGGGGCCTCGATGGGAATCCATGAATCACAGTCGTTGTTCTTTGAGAATTTCATCGGCCGGAATCAAGGATTCCTGTCTGCCCGCTATGCCGGTCTGCAACGAGCGATTCCTTCATTGACGGATGTCCCGTTTGAGACGTTTTATGCCGCGGTCAACGAAGTCAAACCGTCACTGATCCGGATCGAAGCGGACGAATTGACGTATGCTTTGCATATCATCATCCGCTACGAGCTCGAAAAACGCCTGATTACGGGCGAACTCGAAGTCAAAGACCTGCCGGCGGAATGGAACCGTCTGTACAAGGAATACCTCGGAGTTGATGTCCCGACGAACGCAAAAGGTGTTCTGCAGGATGTCCACTGGTCCGGCGGATCGTTCGGTTACTTCCCGAGTTACGCGCTTGGTCTCGTCTACAGTGCTCAGCTGAACGAAGCGTTACGCCGTGACGTCAATGATGTTGATCAACTGATTGCCGACGGAACACTGGCACCCATCAAGGAATGGTTGAACGTCAACATTCACCGGCACGGAAAAGCGAAGACCCCGGCGGAACTGATTCAGGCGGCAACCGGACAATCGATTTCCGTCCAGCCGTTGATCAACTACTTGACGGCAAAATATACACGGGTCGTCGAAGCATTATGATGCGCTGGTTCGCCCATCGCGGAGCGAGTGACCGGTTTCCGGAAAATACGCTCGAAGCGATCGAAGCGGCAATTCCGTACGTCGACGGCATTGAATTCGATGTTCACTTTTCACGTGACGGAGTCGGAGTCATCATTCATGATGAGACGGTGAACCGGACGACGGACGGAACGGGGCGGGTCGTCGATTTGACGCTCGCTGAACTGAAACAGCTCAACGCCGGAGCCCAGTTCAAAGGAGACGGCGGACCGATCCAGACGACGATTCCGACGCTTGACGAAGTCCTCGAATTACTTGCGCCGACCGATCTTTTACTCAATATCGAGCTGAAGACAGATACGATCCGGTATCCCGGGATCGAAGCGTACACACTCGAACGGTGTCGTGCCCACGGTATTGCGAATGACCGCCTGATTTTTAGTTCGTTTAATCATTATTCGGTCGCGACCGTCCGGGAACTTGATCCGACGATCGAGACAGCGATTCTCTATCCGTATCCGTTGTACCACCCGGAGCAGCAAGCCATCCTGCTCGGGGCAAAGGCGATTCATCCGGATTACCGCCGCGTGACACGAGAAGATGTCATCCTTGCCCATCAGGCCGGGATTGCAGTCCGGGTCTATACGCCGAAAACGGCTGCTGATGTCAGACGGATGATGGAGATCGGGATTGACGCCGTCATCGTCAATGATCCACAAGCATTTCAGAAAAGTCTATCCATCCCATAAGGAGGTAGCGTCATGCGGAAGGAGCATCTGTTCATCATTTTAGCGTCATTGGTCGCACTCGTCATCGGTCTGCAGATTGGTTTTGCCAGTCTGCCGGCACCAAAACCGAAACAGGTCGAGGAATCGGTGACGCGACCGGATGATTTTCAGGCAGGACTCCGCGACGCCAAAACCGAATTAAAGATGGTACAACGGTTTGCCCGTACCAGCACGCTCGAGCACACTCGTTCGAGCCAAACCTGGATTTATTCCAGTCCGACACCGACGCGTATCGCCGTCGATTGGTATTACGTTGCGAGTTATCCTGAAAAAAATGTTCAGATGACCCGAAATGACGTGTCCCGGATTTTAACGTATGACCGGTACCTCGTCGTCATCCGCCCGATTTACGGGGTGATCGAAGACAGTGAACTGGAACAATTTGCGCTTCGCTTTTCGAGCTATTTCATGACAGTACAACAACAAAAGGAGGATGACGATGTCAGGTAAAATCATTCTGTTGATTGGTGGATCGGGCAGCGGGAAATCTTCCTTGATCAAACGCTTACGCCAGGAATATGAACGGGTCCGCTTTATTCCGTCTGTGACGACACGTCCGAAACGTCCGACGGAACATGACGGGGAAAGTTATCATTTCGTTGACGTCAAGACGTTCCAACAATTGATCCAGGAGAACGGATTCATTGAGTATGCCCACGTACATCGGGCATGGTACGGTACGCCACGAAAGGCATATGAAGAAATTTTAGCGACGGACGGAATCGTCATCAAGGATATTGATCCGAAAGGGGCGACAGCGTTCAAAACGTTGTTTGCCGATCACGTCATCACGATTTTCGTCTCCGTTCCGCCGGATTTGATGAAGGAACGGTTGCTGATGCGGGGGGATACGCCGGAGTTCGAGGCACGGCTCGTCGACTATGCGGATGCCTGGAAAGAGCGCGATCATTACGATTATATGATTGAAAACATCGACTTTGAACAAGCCTATGCGGATTTGTTGAGCATCATTTCCGCCTATATTCCCGGACAACCGTCCGAATCGTAACAGCAGGGAACCATCCCTGCTGTTTTTAGTATCGTTAAGGAGAGGGGGAAGGTGGATGGATGTCTGGCTACAGCTTTTGCAGGCGGAACCGGAGCTCAGGTCCTTGACCGACTGGAACCGTCTTGCGACGCGCTATACCGATTCACCGAAATACACGGCGCGTGACGCAAGCGGAGTATTCATCATTCATACCGCTCCGTTGGCATCATTGGCACGGAAAAAGCGGGAGTTTGAGCTTTTGCAGCAGTTACGACACGACGGGTTGCCGGTCCCGGAACCACTCGACTTGAAGCAGATTTCGGCAGCCGCTGTCTGTTACAGCCGCTATCGTTTTCTGACCGGTAAGACGATCCAGGCATGTTTACCGCTCTGTCGGGACAAAGCATACAGACTCGGTCAGGAGACGGGCCGCTTGTTACAATGGATCCATCAGCATGAGGTGCCCCGGGCGACGGAGTGGGCGATCCGCTGCCTCGAAAAACACAAGCGGTATGTTGCGCTGTACCAAGCAGAAAGACCGTTGACCGACGATTCAATCATCCTGTCCTTCATCGAACGAAACATCCATTTGATCGCGGGACGGCCGAACCGGCTGCAACACGATGATGTTCACCTCGGAAATCTGATTACGGACGGGGAACACCTCGTCGGACTGATTGATTTCTCGAATCACGATGTCGGTGACCCGTGGCATGACTTCGTCAAAATGGGACTGTTTCAGGTCGACGACAGTATTCCGTTTGCCGTCGGTCAAGTCGACGGTTATTTTGCAGGGGATGTTCCGGAGCTATTTTGGCGTGTCTACAGCGTCTATCTGGCGATGGCTTGTATTTCATCGATCGTCTGGACAATCCGGCATGCACCGGAGGAAACGGACCAAATGCGCCGGCGGCTCGAACGTGTGTTGTCCGATCACCGGCGGTTTGAGTGTGCCGTCCCGATTTGGTATGCAACGTTTGACCGGACGTGATCGTCTGAGTAGACTTTTCGTTCGACCGGAAAAGCCGTGCCTTCACCGATTGATTCGGTCAGGGCACGGCTTTTTTGGTTCAGTTTCCGTCCCAGGTCTCGTCGACACGGGAGGCATAAAAGCGCAGGGCGCGGGCATAAGCATGGATTTCCGGATTTCCCGTCGTATCGACAAGCGTTCCGATCAACCGTTCGATTGCTTCGGCCGACCGGTCGAGATTATGTAACGTCAGTGCTAAAAATGTCTGCAAGACGGCATGCTGCGGAAAGTGGGCGAGTCCTTCCGTCAACGTCCGGTAGGCATCATCGTAACGGCCGAGGGCACGGTACGTACTGCCGAGTCCGACGTACGCCTCCTGTAAATCGGGCGCAGCCAGACCCTGTTCGATGGCAGCGACGTAATGCGGAACGGCAGCGGCTTCCTCTCCGAGATTATCATGACACCAGGCCATCTGATAATGAATTTGTGGATCGTCCGGAGCCTGATTCAGGTAAGAGGCGACGACGGCTTTTGCGGCGTGATACTGTTTCGCTTGACGAAGACGCGAGACGGCTGTCCGGTCAAACCCGACCGCAGGGGAGAGATCATCTGACGGACGGTAGACGAAGGTCAGCTGCTGACTCGATGGTCCGTATGAAACGCTGGAGCGAAACGGCAGACCGGCCCTGGAGGCGACAACGAGCGCCGGTTCATTGTCCGGGTCCATCATGGCCACCACCTGTTGATAATCGAGTGTCTTGAAACTGAGCGTCAGCATGGCAGGAAATGCTTCCGTGGCATATCCTTGTCGTCCAAACAGCGGATCGATCTCGCAGTCGATTTTGGCCGAGCGGACTTCCGCCTGACGGATTGGCGAGATTCGGATTGTCCCGACCTTCGTTTCATCGTTTGAACGAAACAGACCAAACGTGGACGTGTCTGTTGCAGACCGGACCGGTTCGTGTCGGAAAGGCAACGGTCGAATTTGTAAGCGCGCAGTTTGAATCGTGATGGCATCTGTCATGTCAAGGCACTCCTCGCGTTGGGTATCATACAAAAACCCTTCAACCGGTCAGGCTGAAGGGTTGAATGTTAATTTTGCTGTTCGAGTTTCGTTAACAGTGTCCGGAACGTATCGAGTTCGGCATCCGAGAAGTCAGCGAAGACGTCCGACAGGTATTCCATCTTCATCGCTTCAAGCTTCCCGTACAATTCAATCCCGTCTTTCGTTGCCCGGAGTTCGACGACACGACGGTCGAGTTCACTGCGTTCGCGTGAAATCAGCCCTTTTTTCGTCAATTCATCGGCCAGTGCCGTGATCATACTCGCTGAAAACTGAAATTCGTTGGATAAAGCCGATGCGATTTGGGGACTGCTTGTGCAAAGCGACTTCAGGATAAAGAATTCGTTTCGCGTCAAGTAAGTCGTGAACATGCTGCGGACATCTTTTTTGATGGCGCGGTAGTTCATCCGTAACCCTTTTTCTGTATCCACGATCAACTGATCGCGATTTGCTACTTCTAATGTAGTTGCCATAGTTTCACTCTTTCCATACCGTAGTTTCTTCTTCCGTGATTTAGTATAGTGAAAAATTTTAGTTTAATCAATATTTTTCTCTTGAATCATCTGTTTACTTAACGGTTGGACCTGCTTGATGATGTCCTCGACGTTCCGGAGCTCCGGATAGAACCGGCGGAAGAAATAGTCAATCCGGTGTGGATCGTTCCCGGCGATTGTCACGGCCATACAGATGTAGGCGATGCCGATTCCTTGGCGAGGGAGGAAAGGGTTCGGCATGACCTGGGCACACTTCAAGGCGAGCGGGCTGTGGGCGGCGACGGCTTCAATCAATTCTCCGTAATTCCGGATATCGACATAATGGAACATCCGGATCAGTTCATTGATCAGCTGCTGATCGGAATCCAGCATCATCTGGGACGTGACCAGCTGTTTGTCGAGATCGTTGATGACAGCGGAGTGGTCGATGAAATAGTTTAAGTTATCGGAAGTGATCCGGACCTTTTGCGGATCCGACAAGATTTGCTGGACCGTCTCGTCTTCGAATTGTTTCAATTGTTTTTTGATGTTGACGAATTCCTGATCGGCGATTTCAAGGAGTCCGGCGACCCGGCTGAAACTGCGGCGGACTTCGGCCGGCACACTGTTCGGATTTTTATATCCTAAATCGTGCTCGATTTCCGCCCAGGCATGTTGCAGAATCGACCGGATCTGGATTTCGGCGGTATGGTCCTTAAAACGGCCGTATTCACTGAGCGCGAGCCGCTGTTCATTTAAGGCGGCGACGAAATGGACCGACAGATAACCGAACTCGGTCGTATCGAGCAGAGTGGATTTGTCGACGGATTGATCCCGGTCGATTGAAAATTCATTTTCGATGATCCGGGCTGCTTCCCGGACATCATCGTGAAAGTACGTCACGATCCGGATTCCCGTCAAATCGTGCACATCCCGGAGCGATTGGTATTTATTCGGTTGCCGTAACACTTTTTGGTACAGGCTGTCGGACTCTTTCGTCCGGGCGACGATCGAATGGTATTTGATGCCGGCTGCATCGAGCAATTCCGATAATAAGACTTTTAATTTATCGGCAAAGGCGTCATAGTCTTCCTTGTCATTGACATATTCGAGCATCATCGTATTTAAGTCCTGCGATTGCACGGAATTCACCTTCCTCATCAATTCTTCTTGCTTTATTGTAGCATTCGTTTTCAATGGACGCACGAAAGGACCCTGTTTCAAGGAGGACGCTTCGTGGGAAAGACAGAGTAGAACATCTGGGAGGGGTGCTAGAATGGAAATTTTGGACGCGCGGGCGTTGCCAGCTGATCATTCTGATATCTTACATGTCACACCATCATCGGTTTATTTCCGCCGCCGACTCAACGACAGTCAATTTCATATCAGCCGGTTTGATTTAAAAGATCAAGAACAGGTCGATCTGACGCCTGAAGTGTTGCAGGATCATGGACCGACCCGGCCATTCGTCAAAAAGGGAAAAGTGTATTGCCTGAATGAAAAAGACCGGGAAGAGGGCGGCGAGACGCAATTAATCGCGATTGACCTGCATTCAGGAAAAAGCGAGCACCTCGCTTCGTGGCGCCTTGGGGGCGATTTGACGCTCTACTGGGTTCTGAATGAGCGGTATATGGTCCTGTTGCATGTCGATGACGGGACGACGGCCTTTTTGTATGACGTCGAGACGACGCGTCAGCATCCGATTAAAGATGAACGGTTGTACGGTATCACGGAAAACTACCGTGAACTGTATTTTTTCCTCATCACGTTAGCGGATGCCGATTATATCGTCTGCAATGCCCGGCTCGATGAGTTCTCCTTTTATGATGCGCTGGAAAGCGGAGTCATCTCACCGGAAGATCCGATTGACCATTCGGAAAGTCTGTTGATTGCTCCGTTGTCGACGATCGTCACGGAAATCGAGCAAGGCGTGGAACACTTGTCCTTTCGGACGTTATTGCGGCTCGACGGGGAAGGGGATACCGTCCAGTACCTGGGCGAACAGGACGGCCATCTCGTGTTTAGTGCCTATACGGAACGCCTCAATGAAGAAGTGTTTTATGAAATCAAGGAACAAACGGCCGTTACGGAGCGGGAACGGATTCGGTGGAGTGATTTCGAACCGCTGGACTTCACCTATGACGATGTCGAGTCGACGATTTTCATCGTCAATGACCGGTCGGATCAGCACCATGAAGTGATGAATCTGCGGACGGGTGCCCGTTACCTGGACCGTGACCCGTTTGAGCGGGTGCTGCGCGACCGGTTTTACCTGCATGAATCGATCGGGACGGATGCTGAACCGATGGTCACGGTGTATGACGGTGAGCAGGCAGTGCGTCACCGGTTCGAGGATGCTTATTATATGATTGTCGCCGGAGAATTGGTCATCCTTTCCGTCAATCAGTTAAAATGAACGAAACAGCCGAACAATTCAGGGAATCACACTGTGAAAAAGGCAGTGTGATTTTTAAACAGAAGACCTATTTATTTCATATACCGTATTTATCATATAAAAACAAATTAAAAAACAAGAAGTATAAGCTTATATGCGTCAAAAACAATAAAAACTCCTCCCCGTCAGCGAAATACGCCAAGCAAGAGGAGGAGTGGTATGCTTATTCTGAGTCAGTCGTCCGTGTGAAGATGTCGACCTGAATGTTGCCAGCTGTTGCGCGTGAGTAAGGGCAAACGCTGTGGGCAAGTTTACCAAGCTCCGCAGCTTGTTCTTCTGAAACGCCACGGACAAGAACGTCCAGTTCCACTGAAAGTGTAAATCCGTCTGTTGCTTCGTTCAACGTGACGTGTGCCGTTACTTCACTGCCGTCATGCTTGATTCCTTGTTTACGAGCGACAAGATTTAAAGCGGAATCAAAACAAGCAGAGTATCCGGCAGCAAATAATTGTTCCGGGTTTGTCGCTTGTTTCTTTGATCCTGGTACAGGCATGGCAAGAGCGACGTCTAAAATACCGTCTTCCGATACGACGCGGCCGTCACGGCCTCCGACAGCTGTAGCAGATGATGTGAACATTGGTTTCATAATGATAACTTCCTTTCGGGTTGGCTGATTAATTTAAGTAGCTTACAATTAGATTGTATACAATCTATAAAAGAACGCAACTATTTTGCTTAAAGGAGGATATATATGTCGAATCCCTTATTGCTTGAAGAACAACTCTGTTTTCCGTTTTATGCGATTTCCCGTGAAATCACGAAACGATACCGTCCGTTGCTGGAGCCGCTCGGATTAACCTATCCGCAATATCTCGTCATGCTCGTCTTGTGGGAGCAGGATCAACAATCGTTAAAAGCGGTCGGAGAGCGATTGCATCTCGACTCAGGTACGTTAACGCCCTTGTTAAAAAAATTAGAAGTTTCCGGTTTAGTCGAACGGGTCAAAAATCCGGTGGACGAACGTCATATCCAAATCACGTTGACGGCAAACGGCCAAGCCCTTCGAAATGAGGCCGAACAAATTCCGCTGGCTTTAAAAGAATTACTGGGTGTATCGGACGAAGACATGGAACTGGTCAAGCAGACATTAAATCGCCTGACCATAAAAATGAACGGGACTGATTGACAGTCCCGTTCACTTTGACTATTTATTTGCGGCGGAATCCTTCTTCTTCAAGGTAGTTCGCTGCTTCTTTATACGAATTGAACGCTCCGTCAAGCAAGTCGCCCGCGTACACCAACCAAGTATCGAGGTCTTCGTTTAATAACGTCAATTCGAACTGGTTGTCGTTGATCCACGTTTCTTCCAGCGTTTCGACCGTTTCGACTGTCTCTAGCGCTTTGATCGCATCTTGTAACAAGAGGATTAAAGCGGGCTCGGAGAATTCACGAATGTTGACGAAACCTTTCCGGTCCGTCTCATATCCCGGTAATCCTGCAGCGTAGACAAAACCGTTGCCGTTCGGATGAAGATGATAGACGACGATTTTTTTCTCGAACTGACTCTCCGGGAAGTGGAAATTGACACGGTTAAGCGAGACTTCTTTCCGGACAAGTTGCGGGAAAGTCTCGATGATGTTTAATTTTTCTTCAAATGTTAGCATGGTTCCTCCTTGAAATACATTTCTACTCTCTTATATATGCGATGATTCACAACGAAATGTCAACGTCTGTTTGATGACAGTGAAACTTGAGCAAGTCTCTTCCCGTATGAAAAAAGGAAAGGCAGGGGATTGGATGCAACCAAATCAACCGACCGGGGACTGGCAACACTTGCCGCGTGCCTCGATAACCGCCGAACGTCAATACGTCGGCATTAAGTATACCATTTATCTGTTGCTCATCGGAACGGCGACCGTGGTTCAGATCAAGTGGCTGGATTTATCTCCCTGGTGGATGTGGATTCTGACCGGTTTGTGGACAGGATTCTTTTTGCTTCAGTTCGTATACGTCCCGAAGATGAGACAACGGTATTTTAAATACCGGGTCGATGATGAATTTTTAGTCGTCGAATTCGGAATCTTTATCTTACGACATGTTGTGACACCACTGGTCAAAGTACAAATCATCGATACGTCGTCCGGCCCGTTGCTCCGCCGCTTGAAGCTGATGAATATGAGCGTGCATACGGCGTCCGGGCAAATTGAGTTACCCGGACTTGAGGTCACGCAAGCCGGCATCTTACGGCAACGGATTGAACGATTCGCGAAACTCGAGGAACAGGAGGAGGAGTCGTTATGACACGGAGGGTCCACCCCTTGTTCATCTTAATGACGACGTTGACGCAGCTCCGATCACTCGTCATTCCGATTGCCGTCATCCTGTTCAATGATTTAAAAAATGACGGATTTGGCATATATACGATGATTGGTGTCGTGGTCATCAGTTTTCTGTTACTCGTGTTCGGTATCATATCCTGGTACTTTTATACGTTTACGATTGATGAACAAACGATTCGGGTCAATAAAGGGATTTTCCGAAAAAGTGAGCGGACGACGCAACGTCAGCGGATCGAGTCAATCGGCATCAATCAAAATCTGCTCGAGCGGATTCTCGGTTTGGCGACACTGGCGGTCGAAACGTCATCCGACAGCGGCAAACCGGAAGTCGAATTAAAAGGGGTTCGGCTCGAGTTTGCCAAACAATTGAAATCGACGATCGGAACAGCGGTCTTGCCATCCGCGGAAAATGCGGAGGCAGCCGTCACTTATACGGTCGGCTTAAAGGATTTAGTGACAGCAGGGGCATTATCCGGCCGGCTCGGTCTTGCACTCGTCGGATTCGGAGCCGTCTATCAGTTCGCCAACCGGTTCATCGAGCCTTACATCAGCCGGGCGTTTGACGAATTGTTGCATTTATCACTTATGATTTTGCTGATTCTCGGCGGAATGCTTTTACTCTTGATTTACCTTGGCTCGATTTTAGTATTCGTCCTCCGGTACGGTTCTTTCCGGGCGACGCGTGATAAACAGCGGATGACGATTGGATACGGCCTCTTGAACCGGACGGAAATCGTCTTTCATCAAGATAAGGTGCAGGCGCTGGTCATCGAGGAAAGCTGGATCAAGCGGCGTTTGAAACGGGCGCACCTCTCGTTACACATCATCTCCGCAAGCGGTGAAGAAGAGAAGTTGCTCTTGCACCCGTTTATCCGCACGAGTGAGATTGACGATTTTTTGAGCCGGTTTTTACCGCGCTTTCAATTGCAAAATCCGCAGAAACGGGCCGTCGACCGGGGATTTTTTTACATCGTCCGTTGGCCGCTGCTCGGCTACAGTTTGGGATTACTTCTGTTGAACGGGGCGATGCTGTATACGTTACCGGAACCTTTCCGATATTTCGGATTACCGTTCCTTCTGCTGTTGCCCGTTTATTACGCGGTCGCACGGTCCGGCTATCAAAACACCCGTTACGGGCATCAGGACGATTTGTTTGTCCTACGCAAGGAACTGGTCAACCGGGAAACGATTTATGCGCCGCGCCTCAAGATTGAAGCCTTCTCGAGTCACGTGTCCCGTTTTCTGGAACACAAAGATATTCTGAAGTTTCATCTTACGTTACGCGGTTCAACTGTTTTTCATGCCGGTTACTTTACACAGGAAGAGTTTGAAGATGTACTGCGTTGGTATCAACAGACATTTCTCAAACCACCGGCTTCACCGGCAGGGACACGGCTGTCGGATGACGAATAGCTTCTGAAAGAAACAGATGACAAAAGGAGTGAACGTGGTGCGCAAATGGATTTTGATACTCTTGCTGATTCTTTTCGGAATCGGAGGTCTGATCGGATATGACGGCTACCGGTTACAGCAAACTTTAACAAAAGCGTCTGACCGCTCTCGTCTCCTCCCTGCGAAGCCAACCAATCCGGACACAGCGGATCAGGCATGGATGAAGCGGCAGGATCTGAAAACCATCCAATTAAAGACGACCGGGGAAGCGCGCGTCGGCCGTTACCTGCCCGCTTCTCCCGCTTCCGACAAGACGGTCGTGCTCCTTGCTGATGATGTCCGCCTCGGTTCCTCCGAAACGGAACCGCTCATCCGCTTTTATCAGGAACAGCTCGGATACAACGTATTTGTTCCGGACCGCCGCGGTCAGGGAGGCAGCAAAGGACCATTGAACTATGGTTGGCTTGACCGGCTGGATCTGATCGAGTGGACCAATCAATTGATTGAGGAGACCGGAACCCGTCACATCATTTATCACGGACTGGGTGTCGGAGGGGCGACGGCATTGCTCGCAGCAGGAGAACCGACCGTTCCCAAACAAGTCAAGGTCGTCATTGCCGAAGGCGCATATGCCCGTCTGGACGATTGGCTCCAGTCTCTTGCCCAAGCAAATCTGTCGTATCCGGCCGGTCCGTCGCTTGCTGCGGCAAGTATCTTGAATAAAGTTGAGCAGGACTTCTTTTACGGGGATGTTTCCGTCACGCGGCAGACGAGCCGGATCATGGTGCCGACGTTGTTCATCCAGGGAACGGGGGACAAGATCGTTCCCCCGCGGATGGTCTATGAGCTGTATCAGGCAAAACCCGGGATCAAACAATTGTATCCGGTCCGCGGAGCGGGTCACGGCATGACCTATTCCGAAAATGCTAAGAATTACGAAAAACGTCTTCGTTTGTTCGTTCAACCTTTTGTTACGACTCCTTAACCGGTCATGTCACGAGGGCGGATGACCGGGCAGTAAACAGACGGATTGAAAGGGGCCACAACAAAAATGACGGATTTGGTTTGGGTAGGAAATGAAACACCGTTCGTCGATGTCATCTCCATTGAATCGGTTGGACCGATCACGGTCGGACGATTCGGAGGATGCAGCCGTTCCGGACAGACTAAAAATGAAGACGGTTGTGTCGTCTGGATCGGGGGAGACTGGGAATGGACCATGCTCCTCGACGCGCATGATACGGCGGAAAGTGCCGTCTTATTGACCGACTACTTTACCGCGCATCGTGCGAAAATTGAGCGGATCCTGAATGAACCTCTAGAAACGATGTTCTCCACGCTCGAACAGCAGGTCGTATCCTTGTTGCAAAACGAAGCCTTCCGGTCCGCCTGTCAAGACGTACAGGGCGAGACCGCCTGTCTGTTTCTTGTCCGGAAAGGAAAATATGTCTGGTGGTTATCGGTCGGTGATGTCGTCGCTTATCTCTTCCATCCTGATTTAAGTAAACATCTGCAATACAAGTTAAACGAGCGGCAATTTTTTGAATGGATTGGACGGGTCAATACATTTGATTTACCGGTTCCGTGTTACGGGCGGGGGATTCGTGAATTACGTCGGGGAACCAATCAGCTGTTGTTGACGACGGACGGATTGATTGAATGTCCGGGAGCCCCGTTTCAGGACGGAAAACAGATGGAAACGATTCTGAACACTTCAACGGCTGGCGTTGAGACGTTACTGACGACAATCAAGCAGCTCGGTGTTCGGGACAGCACGACCATCTTGGCCTGGACGGTCAAGGTGGAGGAGCATGTGACAATGCCTGGAAATGCAAAATAATAAAAGCATGACCCGTCTTTTCCGTTGATCAGGGAAAGGGGTCATGCTTTTATTCGGTCGTTGCTGATTCAGCATCCGTCTGGTTCGTTTGTAACGGGATCGGCTCCTGTGCCTCTTTTTCGGTATGTGCCAACGGCAGGGCAATCCCGACGCTCGTCAGTAAAGCGATCAGCGCCGTATTCGTCAAGGTTTGGTACATCTGTATCCCTCCTTTTCTGGAAATTGTGTCACCTTTTTAACTATTCTGAATATTTATTCGTGATTCGTCAAGTAATCGTCATCTTCCCGGTAGTCTTTTTTTCCTTGAAACCGGTATACTTAAACGTGAAAAAGGGGGATCTCGCTTGAAACTTACTAAAGCCAACACACGTATTTTGGAGTCATTGTTACCACGGTTGAACCTGAACGTCGAAGAACCGGAACGGACGGATATCGAACGCCGTCTCCAAGCGGATCTGTATGAAGCCCAGCGCTTGCAAAAACCGTTTGAAACCGTCCACGGACAATCACCGGAAGAACGGTTGAATCAAATGATTGCCGAGATTCCGGAATTGCGGCGGAACGAAACTCAGAAGCGCTGGACCCGGAATTATATCTCGACGATTTTGATGTTTATCTTCATCGAAGGAATCGATGGAATCTTCCAGTTCGCTCTCGCAGATTACATTTTATTTTCGATCATCGCCTTATTCCTGATTGATGCGATGTCGATTCTAATCACGTCGCCGAAAATCCGTGACGTCAAAAAACGGGTCTGGCTTCAATTTTTAGTCAGCTTCATCTTGTTTGCGACGTACAAAGCGGTTTTGATTCAATTCGTGCCGAATCCCGTCGTCCTGATGCAAGTCAGCGGCACCCCGGCGTATCTGATCGGAATCGCCGGATCGGTAGGTCTTTATCTTTACTGGTCCAAAAATCCGCTTCGTAAACGCGCATAAGGCAGAAGGAGGGAAAAAGATGGAATTCACGCACTGGAAAAGACGTTTGCAAGATCATCTGGAACGGATGGGGTTTGATTTACGGATCGAGCGGCTTGCCATGCAGGATATCCTGAAACTTGAAGCCACACATGGTGCTTTCTTATTTTTCCCGATTACGATCAACTTATATGAACGGATGGGGTGGCAGATGGTGGCCATCGAATCCCATCATCCGGAAAGCGTCGACGATTTGTTTGCTGAAGCCCAGGTCCAGTCCCTGTTTCAAATGACGATGATGACGTTCGAAGAGGAAGAGCGGGAATACATTTTAGGTTTTTACAGCAACACCGGCCGTTATCTGACGGATACACTCTCGTTGACCGGACAGCTCGTCCGTGTCATCGAAGAGGAGTGGAACGACGGCGAACCGCTCCGGATTGCTACGTTCGAACCGTTCCCGGGTCTGTTCGTCGCTCCATCCTTTGCCCATCAGACCTATGCCTTTGCGGCGGTTGAAGACCACTGGCAACTGTTCGTCGGCCGGACGGGACGTCCGGCAAGTGATTACCGGCTTGACGGGACGGTCCTCGCACCGCACCGTGTACCAGAAAGCGAATTGTTCACGCGGATTCCATTGGCTGTCCCGCTTCACGAGTTCGAGGATGTCCGGACCCGGTTGCAGGCGGAACGAACGGAAGTGCAATCATTTCTTGCACAGGTGATGGCGGTCATGCAGGTTTACGATCCGTCGTTCGGTTTCGCCTGGCGCGGGACAGTAACGTTTTTCCATGGTATTCCGGTCAATCCGTTTGCCCAGCGCCTGTGGCTTGACGACGGACATAAGCGTTTCCGGATCATGCAGCAAGGATCGCGACGGATCTTGGCGCTCGGGGACACGGCACCGGAAGCCATCGAACGACTCGACGAAGCGGTCGGGGCGGGGGAGCCGGACGGAACTCCCGTCAGTGCCGTCGGTCAATTGCTATTAGGGATCTGGAAACAGTTCGAGTCCGACGAGACAACCTATTTGACGGAAGTCTCCTGTGAAGGGATTTCGAGACAACAGGTCGAAAACCGGGTCCGCAACGCCTTGGCACGGCAAGAAACGATTGATTGGATTGTCCGGGCACAAAACAGTAATGACAGTTGCCGATTCGCGGGACTGACGATCACGTTTCCGCATCGTCCGCCGGGGCTAGTCCGGATTCAGCGGACGGAAGATCTGACCGGAAACCGGTGATTGCCGGAAAAAGAAGAAATAAAAAGACCGGACGCCCTCAGGTGTCCGGTCTTTTGTCTTAGATTCCAAGGGACGCAATCAGTTTCCGGATCCGTTCTTCCGACTGTTTCGGCGTCAGGATCAACAGTTGATCGCCTCCGATTAACCGGGTTTGTCCCCGCGGTGTGATGATGGCATTCTGCCGGATGACGGCGACGACCAGCAAATCCTGCGGCATCTCAATCTCCTGCAGTGTTTTCCCGTCGATGCGGCAATAGGACGGGACACTGACTTCGACGATTTCGGCATTCGGATTCGCGACCGTCATGAACTGAATCAACGGTTCAATGTCGATGGTCGGTTTCGCATCAAGCTTCATCAGCTTGACGACCCACGGCAAGGCAGTCCCTTGCAGGAGAGCCGATGTCATGACGGTGAAAAAAACGATATTAAATAACGGATAGGCGTCCGGTAAGCCACTCGACAAAGGATATGTCGCAAGGATGATCGGCACAGCGCCGCGTAAGCCGGCGGCCGTGATGACACTCTGTTCGCGGAAGTTATAACGAAAAGGCAACAGGGATAAATAGACGGCGAGCGGACGGGCAACGAGAATCAACGTCAAGACGATGACACCGGAGACGAACAGTGTATGCGGATCGAACAGTTGCCTCGGGAAAACGAGCAGTCCGAGCATGATGAACATACCGACTTCCGCCAAGTGAGACAGGCTGCCACTGAACCGGACGAGAATATCCCGGTAAATCAAATCATGGTTGCTGAGCCATATTCCGGTCACGTAGACGGCTAAAAAACCGCTCGCATGAAGGCTGGTTGCGACGCCGTAGGAAAGGAGTGCGCCGCTGATCAAAAGCGTCGGGTAGAGGGCCGACGACTGCAACTGGATGCGGTTCATCAAGGACGTCAACAACCAGCCGACGAACAGACCGATTACAAGACCAAGGCCCATCTCGTAAAATAACAGCAAGATGCCGTGTAAGGCGGAAAAGGCTGCCGGATCCAAAGCGAATTCCGTGAACAGGATCGTCAGGAAAACGGCCATCGGGTCATTTGTTCCGGACTCCGCTTCGAGCGTATGCTTCACTTTTTGATCGATCGGACGACCGTTCAGCAGGGAAAAGACGGCAGCGGCATCGGTCGAGCCGATCAAGGCCCCGATCAGTAAGGCGATCGGCCAACTGAAATCAAGCAAGTAATGCGCGACGCCGGCAATCAGCCCGGTCGTGACGAGGACACCGACGGTTGCGAGGGATAACGCTGCCGGCAGTACGGTTTTGAAATCCCGCCATTTCGTATTCAAACCGCCGTCAAACAAGATGATGACGAGTGCGATTGTACCGAACAGACGGGCTTGTTCGAAGTCGGCGAAATCAATCAAGCCGGAGACATCCGTTCCGGCCAGAATACCGACAAACACAAACAGAATCAGGGTCGGGACGTTCAGACGGACAGAAAATTTCGTCGTGACGATGGCAAGCAACAAGAGAATACCGGCCAGCAACAGGACGGTTCCTTCGTTCATAGGCGATCCCTTCCTTCAATGAAAGACGTCTTTTCTTTAGTATACGTCATTCGTTGCGGTTGCTTTAGAAAATAGTTTGCCGGAAGATGTGTATAAATCCGTAAAAAAAGGAAAACACGTATCATAATGGATCATTGATTGAAGAAAGAGGAGGCATCTTATATGAACATCTGTGTAGTCACAGGAGCAAACTCCGGCATGGGTATGGTAACGATTAAAGAATTACTGGAACGCGGATTCCGCGCCGCGACTCAGTAACCCAGTCGTAGAAGATGAGGCATACCGTCAACAAGCCCGCGCACTGTCCAAACGTTGGGTCGGATTGGACTAAACGGTTTAAAAAAAGGTCTACCGACTCGTGGGAAGTCGGTAGACCTGTGTTGTGCAGACTGGGGGTCTGTTCACTCCTTAACTATACAGTATCGAGATATAGAATCTGAAACTATGAAAAAATTTACAAACTCATGCGTTTTTGTGATTTTTGCAGGACTTTATGCAAAACGGTTTTCTTCTGGGTTCACTTTCGTTAGGATGAAGGAGAATTTTTTTTACAGGAGGAACACTATGATACGACTAGCTACTGAACAGGACGTTAAACAGATTGCGACCCTGTTGCGCGAAAAAGCCGAATTGTTTCAAGCACGCGGGAGCCAGCAGTGGTCCGCTTACCTGAAGGAAGATTTACAGCAACTGGTCGCAAACGATTTGGCAGCCGGGCGACTGTATGTCTTTGAACAGGGGGCGGAACTGCTCGGTTCGATTGCGCTGTTACCGTCGCTCGCCTGGGATCAGACGTTGTGGCCGGATACGGAAGGGCTGTACATCCACCGGATTGTCGTCAGCGAGACGGCAAAAGGTCTTGGCGTCGGCAAACAACTGTTGCGGCATGTCATCGCGGTCACGACGGCAGAGCAGGAACGGTTGCGTCTCGACTGTCTTGCGACAAACGACTTCTTGAACCGTTATTATGCGTCCTTTGGTTTTGAGCCTCAAGGGATTCGTGACGGTTTTGCGACATATGAGTATAAGGAAACACCGGTTCTGAAATAACGGGACATTTAGATAGGACAAGTTCTGTCTGCTTTGGTATGGTTAGAAAAAGAATGTTTCGAGGAGTGATCGGATGCGACTTCAGATTGGTTTTATCGGCTTTGGAAAAAGTACGACCCGGTATCATCTGCCCTACGTCATGATTGAGGACCATTTTGATATCACCTGGATTTATAATCGAAAAGCAAAACCGGAATTAGAGACAACCTATGCGTCTCGATTGCCGCATGTCCGCTTTACAACGGATTTGGACACGATGCTGAACGATCCCGAGCTTCAGGTCGTTGTCATCAACACCCCGCCGGCGACGCATTTCGCCTACGCCCTGCAAGCCTTGCAACACGGAAAACATGTGTTGGTCGAAAAACCGTTTACTGTGACGGAAAACGAGACGAACCGGTTGTTCGAGGAAGCAGACCGGCAAGGCGTCAAGCTGCTGGCGTATCAAAACCGGCGTTTTGACAGTGATTTTCAAGTCGTCGAACAAGTCATCCGTTCGGGCAAGCTCGGACGACTCGTCGAAGTGGTCTCACACTTCGACCTTTACCGGCCGGACGCGGCTCCGGCCATTCCGCGTCCGGAAAACGGTGCCTTATACGGTCTAGGTGTCCATACGATTGATCAAATCGTCGCCCTGTTCGGGAAACCGGACCGGGTCGGGTACGATATCCGGACGGTCCGCCTAGCTGGCAATCCGGATGATACGTTTGCCCTCGATTTCTATTATCCGGACTTAAAAGTCAGCGTCCGGACCAGTCATATCGCGTTAGCGGGTGCTCCGCGCTGGATGCTTCACGGCACAAACGGAACGTTCATCAAACAGCATATCGACCGGCAGGAACTCGATCTCAAAGCAAACTACTTCCCGGGAGAAGAAGGATTTGGTGAAGACTCAGAAGATGATTTCGGTCGTCTGTTGTACCATGACGATCACGGTCATCTCCAGGATGTCCGGATTCCAAGCCCGGTCGGAGACTACGGCAAATTATACCGTGCCTTTTATGAAAGTATCGTCCACGGGACACCGTTGCCCGTCTCCGAAGCCGATACGAAACTCGTTGCACACTTGATGGAGCAGGCTTTTTCAAAACCGTCCCCGTTCATTTTAGAGCTTCAAAACTGATTTTTACTAAATATCAATATAATTACATCTCAGCAATCTGTCTATACAGAGCTGAGATTTTTTGTTATAAAGAAAAAGATATCGCAATTTTTCAGAATTTTCTTGTGGAATATTGATTAAAATTCCAAAAAGATGGGAAAAATGTGTGTATTACAGAAAATAAGGGGGTTTATCATGAAAAAAATCATTACGTCCTTCATTTTGGCAGGTGTTTTGTTCGGTGTGTTCAGTCCATCGCTCATCGCAGAAGCTGCCACGAAGCTGACGGTCACGACAGATGTATTACGTGTGCGTGAGAAACCATCGACAACAAGTAAAATCTTGGGGAAAATCACAAAAGGAGCCGTCTATACTTCAAACGGGATGTCCGGCAGTTGGTATAAAATCACGTACAAATCAAAACTGGGTTACATACACAAAGATTATGTCCGGACGTCGACGACATCGAAGTATACGTCGACCGGGGCACGTTATACGACGGTCGGGACATTAAACGTCAGAACCGCTCCGAGTACGACGGCGAAAACCGTCACACAACTGAACAAAGGTGTAAAGGTTGCGTCTTACGGAACATCCGGCAGCTGGACACGTATTTTATACAACGGCAGCTACCGTTACGTGTCGACACAGTATTTGACGAAAACGGCACCAAGCAGCAGTTCGTCGAAACAATTGAACGTCCCGTATTACAACCAGTATACGCTCGGTTATCCGTCAGGCTGTGAATTCGTTTCACTGAAAATGGCACTCGAATACAAGAAAAAGGCCGTTTCCGCGTCTTCCTTATATAACCAGATGCCAAAAAGCATGACAAATGCGACCTATAAAAACGGTAAGTATTACTGGGCCGATCCGGAAAAAATGTTTACCGGAAATCCGGCAGGAACACTTGATTATTATAAAAACTGGGGTATTTATCCGAAAGGCATCCTGCCGCTCGCGAAAAAATACCGCAGCGGTGCTGCTGATATCTCGAAACAAGGGGTCAGCAAAATTGAAAGTGAAATCCGTAACGGAAACCCGGTCATCGTCTGGGCGACCGTCGATTTCAAAAATCCGTACGGTTACTTCTCTTGGATCAAGCCGGACGGTAAAACGTTTACCGGTTACCGCAACTACCATGTCATGCTCGTGACAGGTGTCTCAAGCAGTGCGTTTACGGTATCCGATCCCTACCGTGGAAAATATACGGTCAGCCGTTCACAATTTACGTCTGTTTACAACACGACAGGACAGTACGCGTTATCTGTCCGTTAATCGATTGACCGGTGAAGCGGTTGGCTTCACCGGTTTTTTTTATGCGGTCGACCAAGGGCGCTTTTTTAAAGAAATGGGAATCGATTTAAAAATCGTGTAAAATAATGACAACCTCTGTAAGTTCTTCTTGAAAGGAGTGGTGAAGAAATGGATGACCAACGACTGGAACAGCTGGAACAGGAAATCGTCCGCTTAAAGGCTCGTGTCGATCAATTGGAACACCAATCGGCAAAAGAATTGCCGCCGGAACCGGTCTCTTCCGTGACGCGCCCAGCCGTCCGACCGGCGTTCGTCAAAAAAACCCGGACACCCGTCGTGAAAAAAGCCCGAACACGGGAGGAATGGGAAAACGTCCTCGCGACGGTCTGGTTACCGCGGATCGGGGCGATTTTTGCAGCAATCGGGGCGATTTTTCTGTTTTCCTATGCGTCACTTGCCGGACTGATCAGCCCGGCGGTCCGGATCGGAAGTGGTGTCGTCATCGGTCTGCTCGTCATGGCGCTTGGAGAATTTCAGTATGAGAAGAAACGACGTGAGCTCGGCGTCGGGCTTGTCGCGACCGGAACGATCGTCTCCTTGTCGGCGTTATTTGCCGGTATGGCCTTATATCAATTTTATCCACCGCTGTTGGCCTTTTTCTTAGAGATTGTCGTACTCGCGATCGCATATGGATTAATGTTGTGGATGCGTTCGACGGCATTGCTGGTGCTGGTTTCGATTACCGGCTTTTTATTGCCGTTTCTTCAGTTGACGGACGAGCCGAACGTCTTCCTCTTTTTACTGTACGAAGTGCTGTTGTTTACCGCCTTGCTATTTGCTGTCCTTCGTCTGAAAGCGGTCAAGGCGTACCCGGTTGCTGCCGGCGTCTTTTTCCTGGCGCTTGTTTTCGGCAGTCTCACTGTCAATTTTGAGACACGTCCTCTGATTGATGAAGTGACGTTACTCGTTGCCTCTGTTATGGCTTATCTCGGTCTCGCCTATATCGGGACGCGACTGCCGCTCACGTATAACTATCCGAGCTGGATAGCGGGCGGGTTCGTCCTGCTCAGTCTGTCCGTGATCGATTGGCCGTTTGGTTACGGACTCGCGGTTCTGTTTGCACTACTCGCTTACGTCGTCGCGAATCAAACGAAAGACGCGTGGCAAAATGGTGTCGGTCATGTCGCCGTTCTGTTTGCGATTTCGCAGATACCGGTCGATCCACTGAGTTTCGGTGATCAATTCCGTTCAATTCTCTACGCTCTCGTGATTGCCGGTTTATGGTTCGTCAAACGTCAGCAAGTACCACACCAACGGATTTTCGGGATTGTCGTGTATGTGATGTTCGTGTTGTATACGATCGGAACATATGAAACGTACCGCTTCAACGATCAGTCGTATGCCGTCTCCGTTTTCGGTCTGACACTTGCAACAACAGCGTTCATCGTTCTGCTCGTTCGGACGCACGAGGAAGCAGTGTGGCGGAAATATTGGCAGCTTGTGCTGTTTTTCGCCGCTGCCGGTGTGTTCGTCACCTATACGCTGATCGTAATGGAACTGCCGTTTTACGCGGCGCTTGATCAAACGGATCGTAGTACGACGTTATCTGTTGCCTACATCCTGTTATCGTTTGTACTCGTGGCAATCGGCCGGATTCGCGGGACAGCGGCCTGGCGCCTGTCCGGTCTGCTGTTGTTGTCGGTCAGTGCCGTCAAACTGTTGTTGTTTGACTTGTCATTCTTGTCGTTGATTCAAAAAGCGTTTGTATTTATCGGCTTCGGCATCGTGGCCTTTATCATTTCGCGAACGTATTTCAAGAAACGTGAATCCTGAATCAGTCATCCTCCCTCCAGACAGCGCCGTCTGAAAGGGAGGATTTTTTTATTGAAATATATTGATAACGATTATCATTATCGACTATACTGATTGATGAACTTACTTAACGATCAGGGGGAACCATCCATGCGACATACAAAAACACTGGCCATCGGACTTTTATCGATGACGGCTTTACTGGCAGCCTGTAACGAACAAACCGCGACGACGAAACCGGCGACGCCCAAGCCAGACCCGTTCAAACAGGTCGTGGCCGATTACCGGACCTATGCGATTGCAGAACTGGAACAGTTTACGAAACAGACGGAAGCGTTCACGACAGCGGTCAAAGAGGGTGACTTGGCAGAGGCAAAAGCGCTCTACGCACCAACGCGGATGCATTATGAACGGGCGGAACCGATTGCCGAAGTATTCGGGGATCTCGATCCGAAAATCGATGCCCGTGAAGGGGATGTTAAGGAATCGGAATGGGGCGGCTATCACCGGATCGAACAAGGACTGTTTGAAAAAGGGACGACCGAAGGATACGAAGGATACGCCGATCAATTGATGCAGGATGTTCATCTGCTCCGGGCAAAAGTCGAAACCGTCGAGGTGACGCCGGAACTGCTTGTCACCGGGGCGACTGATTTATTGAACGAAGTTTCGACGTCGAAAGTAACAGGGGAAGAAGACCGCTATTCCCACACGGACTTGTATGATTTTGCAGCCAATGTTCAAGGGGCGGAAAAAATTTATCAACTGTTGAACCCGGCGCTTCAAAAACAGGATGCCGCTTTGTCGAAAGAGATTGCCGCCCGCTTTGCTGATGTCAACGGTTTACTGGAAGCCAAAAAGAAAGAGGATGGGTATGTTCTCTATACCGCGTTATCCAAAGCGGACGTCAAACAATTGAGTCAAGCCATCAACGAGCTGGCCGAGCCGCTCTCGAAGATGGGGATCGTACTGGAGGGCTGATCGATGACACGAACTACTTTAGAAGCGGGCGTTACACGGCGTGACGTCCTGAAAGTTGCCGGACTGACCGGACTCGGAGCTGCGCTTTACGCGAGCGGGCTCGAACGGTGGTTACCGCGTGCCTTGACCGCCGAAGCGACGGATCAGGTCCCGTTCTACGGCAAGTATCAGGCGGGTATCCTGACACCGCCCCAAAATCATGTCCAGATCGTCGCCTTTGATGTCCAGACGACACGACGCGATGAATTGATTGACCTCTTGAAACGCTGGACACGGGCATGCGCCCGGCTAACCGCTGGCTTGCCGCTCGGTGACTCGGACAGTCTGTACGTCCCGCCGGAAGATACGGGGGAGGCGGAAGGGCTGTCAGCGAGCCATCTGACGTTTACGTTCGGTTGCGGACACGGTCTGTTTGCGGACGACCGGTTCGAAATCGGTCATAAGCGTCCGAATCTGCTCCGGGAGTTGCCGGCTTTTGATCTTGATCAGCTCGACCCGAAATGGGCGGGCGGAGATCTTGTCGTTCAGATTTGTGCCGACGATCAACAAGTCGTGTTTCATGCGTTGCGGAACTTGACCCGAATCGGTCGGGGCATCGTCAAAATCCGCTGGACCCAGACCGGTTTCCAACGGTCAAAAGCAGCGGATGCAACAGGAGGGACACCACGGAATCTGTTTGGATTCAAGGATGGAACCGGAAATCCGGATGTCTCGCAGCCTGCTATTCGGAATAAACACCTCTTTTACCAGTGGCAGGACGGGTCACCATGGATGACAAACGGCAGTTTTCTTGTCGTCCGCCGGATTCAGATGCATTTGGAGGTCTGGGACCGGACGATTTTGAAAGAACAGGAGCGCACCTTCGGCCGGGACCGGGCATCCGGCGCACCACTCGGTTCAAAAGACGAATTTGCATCCGTGACGCCAAGTAAACGAACGGCACGCGGGGAAGCCTCACTTCCGAAAGATTCGCATACGGCGGTCGCGCACGGATCAGGTGAAGCACAGTTGTTACGCCGCTCCTACTCCTATCAGGCGGGCATCAATGAAACAACCGGGGCACTCGATGCCGGCTTGTTGTTTTTATCGTATCAGCGGTCGCCGGAACAGTTCATCACGATTCAGCGGCGTTTAGCGGCATCCGACCGTTTAAATGAATACATTACCCACCGCGGCAGTGCTCTTTTCGCCTGTTTCGGCGGGATTCAAAAAGGAGGCTACATCGGTGATGCGCTCTTTGCTTAACGTGTTCCTGGCACTGTTCCTCTTCACGGCAATCGGCAGTCCGGTTGTCCACGCGGATTCCGAGACAGATGCGCTGTACGTCTCGATTGGTCAAGCGTTGTCAGCAGTCAATGACAACGACCGGAGTACGCTCGGGACGACTTTGAACACACTTGAAAAACAGATTGACCGCCTGCCGGCTTCTGCCGAACAAAAGGTCATTCAACATCGGTTGACAGAAGTTCAGAAACAAACCGCCCTCCCGGAGATCAGACAACGTTTGACGGAACTGTCGACGGCCGTCCGGACGCTGGAGGAAACAGATCAGCCGAAAACAGATCCTGCGGCTAAAAAACGCTTAACAGAGTTGTTCGGCTGGACGAAACAGCTCCGGCAGGCTACGACGATGTCTGAACGTCAGCAGCTGCAATCCGACTTACTGCAGGCGTGGACGGACCGTGAGACCGTCGTCCGGGAGACAAGCATCGGTCATTACGGTCAAGTCGAGATGGGGTTGTCTGCCATCCGGATCGCTTTGGCGCGGGAAAATTTTGATCAGTCGGAGCTGAATGCAGCACTCGATCAGTTTGACGCAAGCATCCGTTCTTTCCTGCAAGGTGATACCGTTCAAGCGGCGGAACAGACAGGATTGTCCGAACTGACAGCCTTGCTGAAACAGACCGATCAGCAACTCGCTGTCGGGAACGTCCCGGCGGCGCAGAAGACGCTGACGGCATTCATCAAACGATGGCCGAGCGGGGAAGGGGAGGTCCGGACCCGGAGCAGTTCTTTATATACGACGATCGAATCGGAAGTGCCGGTGCTGTTGTCACGTTTAGACGAGTCGACGGTTGACGCCACCCGGACCGATTTGGCACCGATCATCACGTCACTTCAGGTCTTGGCGCAGAAAACGACGTATTCTTTTGTCGATGCGATGCTCGTCATGTTACGGGAAGGGCTCGAAGCATTGCTGATCATCAGTGCACTGGTCGCTTTCACTCGAAAAGCCAAGGTGACGGGAGAACGAATGATTTGGAGCGGCGCACTGTTCGGATTACTTGCTAGCGGAGCACTGGCGCTCGTGATTCAACAATTCTTTTCGACGGCACTTGCTGCTGTCGGTCGGGAGCAGATTGAAGGATGGACCGGACTGGCCGCGGTATTGATGATGCTGCTCGTCGGTTCCTGGTTACATTCGAAAACGGTTGTTGCTTCACGGCAAACCGGACTGGCAACAAATCTTGCGGGACGGTCCTTATTCGCCGTCAGCTTTTTGACGATTTTCCGGGAAGGGGCCGAGACACTGCTGTTTTATGTCGGGATGGCACCAGCGATGACGACGACTGCTTTGGCCGGGGGAATCATTTTAGCGATCGGACTGGTCGGTATCTGTTCACTCGCGGTTATTTATTTCGGGGTGCGTCTACCGATCAACCGGCTCTTTTTAGCGGCGACCGGATTGATTTATCTTATGGCCTTTAAAATCTTAGGCGCCAGTCTGCATGCGTTACAACTGACAGGCATCGTGCCGATTCATGCCGTTTCCTACCTGCCAACCGTTTCCTGGATCGGTTTTTATCCGACGTACGAAACGATGATACCGCAAATCTTGTTATGTCTGGTGGTCGGGCTGACGTTAGTATTGAAACGGCGTCCGGCGGTCCGTTTGCGAAAAACCGGTTGATACGTTTTGGCGATTCATGTTTTATTCATTATGTTTCGGGAATAACTTTATATCGAGAGTAGAAAGTCGGCTCGCATGAAGGAGAGGAAACAAGATGATTGAAACTAGAATCGTACGGAACATGACAGCCGTCGACGCAGAAGTGACGAGCTTGAAGTCAAGCGGTTATTCGAATAAACAAATTTACATTTTTGCGAAGGATGAAGAGTTGGCGGAACGGATTGCCAACGACACGCAGACGTTAGCGTATCGTGTAACTAAAAAATCATTTTTCGAGACATTGATGTCGACCGTCCGCAGCAACCGGAAAGACCGGATTGCCCAGTTGTCGGAGCTCGGTATGACGAAAGATGTAGCTGAAGATTTGGAAGAGGAAGTCCGACACGGCCGGATCGTCATCGTGGGCTCAAAATCCGATCTGCTGAATCCGGCGTTTGCCGCCTCTTATGTCGAAGACGAGACAACAGAGTACGGAGCAGGTGTACCAAAGCTCGAAGAGGAAGAAACGACGACAACCTTGCCGGCTGACCAAAATGTCAAGCTAGATAAAAAATAAGGGGTGTCCATGAAATCAGGAACTGACAAGCCGGTCAGTTTTTCAATAGACAAGGGGGACGGATTCAGATCCGTCCCCCTTGTCTGCATGTATAAGAAGATTTTTGGATAACCGGATTTTTATGTGATGGATTCACGGACGTCCATTATTGTGTCAGACGAGATATGACGTCGTAAGCCGGTCGAGGTCTTGATTTTAATGAGACCGCCGGCATGAAAAAGAGCCGTAACCGATCCGGTCAACGTGGTTTCGTTTCCCTGATCCAGATAACGGACCGTCACGGACCGCCCGCTTCGAATAGCCTCTTCCAACAGTTTGGAAAAAACCATTTTGGTTTGTGTCGTCGTTCGGACAGGATGTGCTTTGTACAAGTGTTCCAATTGCAGGATATGATTACGTGTCGTGCGTTGTCTCCACTTCCGCTCCGTGCGCTTTTTGGACTGTAACACGTTGTTCCACCTCCGATTGAATCGTTTGACCACTGCATCAAAAATATTCCCGATTTATTTGGGAGATAAACCCGCTTCAGGAAGAACAAGTCATCCGGTACCGGGAGACAAACAGAAGATGGTTTTGAATGTCCGATTTGCGGAAAAAGACTAAAAGACTAGAAGTATGCCACGAACAGAGGAGGAACTGTCTGATGGAACGAAGTACATTGATTGCTCTTGAAAAACACTTATATGCCGTTCAGCTCGAACTGGACGGACTTGCCCGTCTCATCACGAAACAGTTGATGCAACTCAGTCAAGTCGCCGGGTCTGTCGAACACTTCCGGCGGATGAGTTTTGATTTATATCAAAAACGGGAGACGCTTGACCGGATCCCGCCCCAGGTCTTATATGAAACTGCGTTGGACTACGAAGACTTTCTCGATGAAGAGTTTGACGACATTCCGGCATCCTGGGCATTACGGCAAGATGAAGCGGAAGCGCTCGATCAGTTATGGTGGTTTGAATTTTTCCGGATTCAGGCGGACGTGGAATACTGGTTGAGTCTCTACCTCATCAGGCGCATCCGGGAGGACATCCGGTACGTCCCGCCAGTCATCGAAAAAAATGCATATGCGCTGTCGGATGATGCCCGGCAAGTCTTTTGGCGTCTGTTGCAACGTTCCGTCGCCAAACCGTCGTCGAAAATCAAGGCGAATCAGCTGTCCTGCCGAATGGGCATAGCGGAGATTGCCCGGTATGCCCGCTTTAATTTGGAACGGACCCGCTTGGCAATCGAAGAACTGACGGCGCGGGGAATCATCTCCATTGAGGAAGAAAACGAAAAGCTGAACCTCCGTGTCCGCCTACAAGTGATTTAAGGCGATAAAGCGTTCAATCATTCGTTCGTCGCGACGCGCAGACGGGCCGATCCAAATCAGGTGACCAGGGCTCGCCGACTCGATGAACTGGGCATGCGCAATGGCACGCCGGGCGTAAAGGGCATGTTCGAACGGGACGGCCCGGTCCGCTTTAGAGTGAACGATCAGCACCGGACAACGGATGGCCTGCAGGAGCGGACGATCAATCTGTTGCGTCAAGTCAAACAACACCCCCCGGCCCGGTCCGTTCTGCAATCCGACTTGATACAACAATTTCTGGTCGGCTCCATTTAATTGACGGCGGATCTCGTCCCGCTGCAACAGACTCGTCATTTCAACCATCCGAACGGATGCTTCCTGTGGAAACTTAACCAATTTATCTTTCACGTAATGCCACAGGATCCATTGCACGAGTTGCAGCGGACGCTGAAGGAGCGGTTGGACAAGCCAGTCCTGATAAGGAAGTGAAATCTGGTGTGTCATCGCACAGGCTAGTACGAGCGAACTGACAGCTGGATTACCGCTCGCCAAAGCAATCGCGGTCGGTCCGCCGGCAGAAATGCCGTATACGGTGTAACGTTCGAGGTGACGAGAAGCCAGCCATCTCCGGTAAAAAGCCGCTAACTCGCCGGGCGACGAGGCGACACGGAGCGGCGTTTTTCCATATCCAGGACGAGATGGGACGATGATCCTGTAGCCGGCTTCGATTAATCGTTCGACGTGATAGACTTCCCGGTAATCGGATTGTGTCCCATGAATCAGTAAAATGACGGGACCGGTTCCGCTGTCCCGGTAATCAAATCGGTAACCTTCCCAATCGGCAATGTGTTGCATCCAAATTCTCCTATCTCTTAAATATTTCCATATTATTGTTATTCTTAATTTCTTTTTGAGGTATAATCCAAGTATAATCAAACATCTTATGGATAGGAAATGAGGATGCCCCGTGCCAAATGAAAAATTATCCAATCGGGATCGGTTGTTAGCCGTTCGAGACATTTTTGAGCAGTATTCAGATGAAGAACAGACGTTGACATTAGAAGAATTGAGTACCGAACTGTCGAAAAGAGGACTGATTGAAAAGCTGTCCCGAAAGTCCTTAAAAGAGGACATTGCTGCTTTGGCTAAATCAGGATTCGATATTCATGCGGAAGAAACCAAAAACGGTCTTGCGATTCCGTATCATCTGGTCAGCCGTCCGTTCGAATACCATCATTTACGATTACTCGTGGATGCGATTGCCAGCGCCAAGTTCATCTCTGAGAGTGAAACGGAGGTTCTGGTCCGTAATATTCATACGTTAACGAGTAAACGTCTGGCAAAAACGTTGACGCCGGTCATACATACCGTCAAGAAACCGAAAGGCGTCATCCCGTTTTCGATTGATACCATCCAAAAAGCGATCATCGAACAGGACATCATCAATTTTCAATATCAGGGCAAATTTAACGAACGGACCCGAAAGTTCGAGTTGCGTCGCGACGGGGATTACTATCTCGTCACGCCGGCTCATCTGATCGTCGATAACGGGAACTACTACTTGATTGGACGGGATGAACGGGTCGAAGAGATCCGGACCTACCGCGTGGATCGAATCGTTAATTGCAGTGTCTTTGAGCCGGCCCAGACACCGGTCGAGGTCGAAGCCACTTATTTGAGCAGTATGTTCAATATGTACGGTGGCGAACAGGAACAGTTGACGTTAAAGTTCCATGAGAGCGTCATGCCGACTGTCGTCGACCGGTTCGGGACGGACATTCGTTGCCGGCGTCTCGAAGGGGACTGGTTTGAGGTCAAGGTCGGAGCGCTGTTTTCCCAAGGTTTCATGATGTGGTTGATTCAGTTTGCGGAGCAAGCGGAGATCTTGGAGCCGGCTCTTTGCCGGGAGGCCTTCAAGAATAAAGTGTTGGAGCTTGCCAAGGTGTATCAAGCAGGTGTTCCGGTCAGTCCACAGATGAATGAAAGTGTCTAAAACGAACAGAGAAGATTTTTTGCTGAAGGGAGCAGAAGATCTTTTTTTGTCGTTTTTTGTCGTATATTCATATTTGAATATTTTTAAGAACTTTTTCCGATTACCATTAAGGATATCTTATTTTTGTTACAGGAGGGGCATCATGCAACATATGGAAAAACCACGGATGGGAAGCGTTATTGCGGGCGTGTCATACCTCTTTTTCATCTGTTTATCCTACACGTCTTGGTATTTATTATCGATTTTCGCCTTTAATCTACTCTTTAGTACAGAGCTTTTAATGTCCATGGATCTTGTGGTCTTCGGCTTTAGTCCTTTATTTGCATTAGGAATCACGATGTTTTCACTGAAAGTGCTGAAACGGCATGCTCAGCCGAAATTCGCACCCTACATATTGTTAGTCTATAGTGTCTCGACTAGTGTCTTGATCTATTATTCCGTCATCTACTCGATGTTGCCGCGGATCTGACGACGCTTGCATGGTCCCGTCTTTTGGAATATGCTACGTGTAGAGTACCAGCATGTCTTGGAGGAGGGGATACGATGAATACACAGTATATACTGGACTGGATGCCACTCGTGCTTCCGGTTGCTGCCATCGTCTTTATTGTTATCATAGCGCGTAAAGCGTCTAAAATTGATTCTAAATAAGAAAAAGAAATCGGAGCACCTTTTCAGATTGTAGACAAACCCTCATTTCAACGTTGAAATGAGGGTTTGTCTTATGTAGTCGTATAAAATAGTATGAAAAACAAGGATTCCCACCGGAATCCCATAACCAGTTCGCCAATTTTTTGAGGTTCAAGGCACTAAAAGTAAGCATCGCTTGTAGCGTTGTTTTTTTCAGACCACGATATCGGGCCCAACGCATGCCATGCTTTTCTTTTGCATCTGCGAAGACACGTTCGATGGTCTCCTGTCGTTTTTGATACAATGCCCGATTCACAAGAGTATGCCGTTTGAATAAGGAAAGAGGTGGCCCGCAGTAGATTAATTAGACTGACCTAGCAATATGAGACACATATAAAACACCTTGATTAGGCTGCCAGTACACCGTATTTTTTCGGTGTCAGGTAGCCTAATT
>NZ_JACSMV010000018.1:0-60955 GCF_018618835.1 Exiguobacterium sp. s145
ACAACACAGATGCCTGAGAAGTTCGACAACACGAAAGCGGACACAAAAGCCGCTGACCTCCGGTCAACACTCAACAGCCTCGCAGCTGAGCACGTGGCACTGGCGAACATCAGCATGACAGCCGGCGTCGACCAAGCGAAAGACTACGATGCAGCAAACTGGGCAGAAGACATGCACACAGCTGACTTCAAAGCGGCTATGAAATCAGTCTACGGTCAAGCGGGCGCGGATCAATTCGAGCAAGTTTGGACGAAAAACCACATCGAAGCGCAAGCAAACCTCGTCACAGCAGCGATCAACGACGACAAGAAATTGATGGGTGACGCGCAAGACATGCTTAAAATGTTCTCGAATGACTTTGGTGCATTCCTTGGCGCAGCAACAGAAGAAAACCTTCCGACAAAAGCAGCACAAGAAGCAGTCTCTGGTCATGAGACATACGTCCAAGATACATTCATGCAGTATGTCGAAGGCGACTACAAAGGATCAGCTGACACATTCCGTGAGTCGTATGCTTACATGTACGGCGTCGGTGAAAACCTCGGTGAAGCGATCGTCAAACAATCACCTGAGAAATTCATGGACGGTACACCAGGTTCTATGCCGAACACAGGTAACGGCGGCATGAGCGACAACAATACAGCAGGTACAACAGGTGCGATCGCTCTCTTCGGTCTTGCACTCGGAGCAGCTGGAATCGTCCTCGCACGCAAACGTCAAAACGCATAAGAATTCACACCTAAACAATAAACATCCCCTTCAGAAATGATTTCTGAAGGGGATGTTGTCATGTACAGAATAATCCTGTCGAATCCTGGATGTTCATATTACTCATCAGCATTATTCCGTGACAAATTCTTCTTCTTTTTTTAAACGATTGCGTCGTTTCGCGTGCACGACACCGGAAATAATAATCGTCAATAATGCCGCAATAATCAGAAGTACCACACTTGGATGTTCACTTAACCACATTCCCAGTTCCGACCAGGTGACCGTCTGCCCGATTCGTACGATTAAAAAAGTCCATAATCCGGTGTACAGCCCTGCCGCAACGAATGTCATCGCCAAATAACGGGGTAACGGATAACCGAGTAATCCGGCAACATAATGGATCGGATGGCGGACTCCAGGTAAGAAAAAGGACAAACCGATCGCCCATAATCCACGGCGTTCTAAAATCGATTCAGCCTGCTCCAGGAATTTCGATTTCATCAACCGTTTGACGAGTGGAATTTCACGGAAAAAGCGTGCCAATAAGTAAAACCAGGCAAAGGCAATGAAAAAGATAGGCCATGCGGCTAACCAAATCAAAACCGGATGCATGCCTTCGCGGATCCGTAATGCGGCATATCCCATCATCAATACATCGTCGGATAGCGGCGTAAACATGATACCTCCTGCCAACCGGACCAATGCCATAACATCCACCATCCTCTCACGTCCTTTTTTTCTCTCTATAATTAAAGTATGCCCGAATTTCCTTGAGTTGAGCCCTCTTCTTTTCTTTAGTTTTTCTTTTCTCGCAAAATGCATGTCGAATTGGGGGAACAGGCAGGGATATTCCACCTGATACGAGAAGGTAGTCTAAGAACATAACTGCTGAAACGATAGAGGAGGAATTTCCATGTTACATCGCCGGAAGACCTATACGATCCGCCCGGAACGACTGCAGGAATTTACCGAGTTCTTTCACACGTATCTCTACCCTTTACAAATCAGTCACGGTGCCCGCCTTGTCGGCCGCTGGGTGAATGAAGCAGAAGATGAAGTCATCGCCATCTGGGAATACCGTGATCGCGAACATTACGAACAAGTCGACCGGGACGTCCGCGGCAGCACGTTACGCCGCGAAGCCATGAAAAAACGCGCCCGTCTCGGGAAAAACCTTTATATTAAATCAACGGAAGACTTTTTGACGGCGACCGGCGTCTATGCTCCGCCACGTGCCATCGTCAGCGTCACCGCTTATATCACGAACGAAGCCGGCGAAGTCCTGCTTGTCCGCAATCTCCATCGTGGTGACACGTATGAAATGCCGGGCGGCCAGGTCGAGAACCATGAATCGATTCTCGATGCTGTTAAACGGGAAGTCAAAGAAGAAACTGGAGCGGATGTCACGATTGAAGGCATTACCGGTATTTATCAAAACGTCTCAAGCCACGTCCTGTGTGTCGCCTTCCGCGGTACGTATACCGGCGGAGAACTCCGTCCGCAAGAAGGGGAAACGGCAGAAGTCGGTTTCTTCGACTTGAACCGGGAGAACATCGACACGTATATCAAACGGGAACACTTCCAGTTGCGGACGCTTGACGCGATGGATCCGCATTACTTCCCGCATGCCCTTTATAAAGTCCGTCCTTACGAACTGATCAGCCGTTATGACGGCAATGCCCCATCAGCTTTATCCGGTCAAAATTAAAAGACGTCAAAAAAAGCGATTTCGATGACGAAATCGCTTTTTTCTATGGAATCATCAGGTTTGAGCCATTAAACGAGCGGTAATACCGGCATCATCTGTCACGTAAATCGCGTCTGCTTGCCGCGTCACTTCATACGGTGATTGCTCCAGTGCTGCGACTGCTGTTTCGCGCGAAGCCGCGTCCGGATAAATCAGTGTCCAGTAGGTCAGGCCAACCGCATCAGCCGGTGTTTTCGGTGCATCAACCCCTGACCAGACGTTCGTTCCGATATGGTGGTGGTAGCCGCCGGCAGCAAGGAACAACGCCCGCATCCGGGAAGCGTCCGCTGCGACATCAAACCCGAGTGTCTCCACATAAAACTTCCGCGCTGCTTCAAGTGACTTCACATGAAAATGAACATGTCCCATGACGGTATCTACCGGCATGCCGTACCAGTCTTCCTCACCCGCCTCGACGAGCATACTTTGCCAGTCAACCGGATCCGTCGTCATTTTAACATCACCGTTTGCTTCATACGTCCAGGTATCACGCGGACGATCGGCATAAATCTCAATCCCGTTTCCGTCCGGATCTGATAAATAAAACGCTTCGCTGACGAGATGATCCCCTTGCCCGAGTTCAATTCCTTGGGCAATCAAGTTACGAATGACGAATCCGAGTTCTTTCCGGTTCGGTAATAAAATCGCGAAATGATACAGACCCGCCACTGAATTTTTCGGGAGTTGTTTTGCCGTACTGTGTTGCTCCAGAATGACGAGCGGTGTCGTCTTCGCACCAAGTGTTGCCGTCTGTTCGTCTTGTCTTAAAACCGTTAAACCTAGTGCATCCCGGTAAAACGCAATCGATTGTTCCAGATTGGTAATCCGTAAGCTGACCGGTCCGAGTGTAATGTTTGGATTGATGTTCATTTTGCTTCCTCCTCATAAGTTCGCTTCGTATCTTCATTATCAATCAGAAGTGACAGGAACGGAAGTAGGCACAAAGAAGTGGTATAGTATCCTAAACGATACCATGAAGGAGGAACCGCCATGGAAGAGACACCAAGCTGCCGCGTCGAGACGGCACTCGAAATTCTGACCGGGAAATGGAAACCCTCGATTTTGCTCGAACTGATCACGCATGACACGCTCCGATTCAGTGAACTGAAACGGAATCTCCCGAACATCACGCAAAAAATGCTGACAGCCCAGCTTCGGGAACTCGAGCTGAACGATATCGTCCATCGCGAAATCTATCAGGTGGTCCCGCCGCGAGTTGAATACTCGCTGACGGATTACGGAAAAACATTGATTCCTGTTCTGAACGCTATCAATGCCTGGGGCGAAAAACACGTAGAACATTTGGCGCAGAAAGACATGCTTCAAGATACGACACCAACACTTGCTTCTAGTACGAGCGATTCATTTTAATGGAATCGCTCTTTTTCATGGAATAATATCCCTTATTTCACGTATACTGACGGAATAGACTATATAAGGGAGCGAGCCCCATGCATCAACTTCATGCGATTGAACAGTTAGTAGCACGCTTAAAGCAAGATCCGGCTGTCGAAGCGATTTTTTTGAAAGGTTCATTTGGACGCGGTGAAGAAGATGTCTATTCGGATATCGATCTTTACTGTTTAGTATCCGAAGAACGGATGGCGAAATTTCTAACCCGTCGACTGACGCATCTGTCCGTCTATCGCCCGATCATCTGGAAAGACGATATCTTCATTGTCGCACCGCAACTAATTGTCGTGTACGATGATCTCCTGCATGTCGACCTGTTTACGGTGACGCGTGAATCGTTGAACCATTCCGATACGATTCGTGTCTTGTATGATCCGAAAAGACAACTCGATGCGTACGTCGAGACTTCTTCTTTGGCACTCGGGACACAAGAAGCTGTGGATGAAGCGATTGATTCCGTCTGGTTTCTGTTCCAGTATCAAAAAGCAGCCGGTCGCGGGAATGGATTATGGGCGGTCGAGATGTTACGGAGTGCACTAATCAAATTTGCCAAAGTCCTGTTGCACCGGTATGTTCCTGACCGGGCGCAACTCGGTTTAAAAACGCTTCCTGACTATTTACCGGAATCTCCACGTCTACGTCTTGAAGCGATTTATAACGTCCTCGTCCCGGCAACGCATATCGAAGCGGCACGTCTCTACCGGGAATTCTTACAGGAAGAACGGTCGCACTTGCAACAGATGCTGATTAATCAACCGGACACGTTACAGTTACTCGACCGACTGTTGGCATCCGAACAGGTGTATTGAGACCATCAAAATCCAGCTTTATGCAAAAAGCCGATCCCTCTTCTTTTGAAAAAAAGGGATCGGCTTTCTTGTGTGATTTTCAATAGCTTGTTAGAGAAGCAGGCAAAACGAAGACTTCTACGGGAAAAGCGGAACCGGTGAGACCCCGCAAGTCGCGCATGCGACGAGGAGGCTCACGTTTCGCCCGAGGAAAGCGAAGTCTTGCCTGTGTATCTCATAGATTACGTAAGCTATTGACTTTCGTCTATTTGAGAGCGCGTTCTGTTTTCTTGCTCACTTCACTTTAATGACGATTTTCCCTTTCGCATGACCTTCTTCTCCGTAATCATGCGCTTCTTTAATTTGATCTAAATCAAAAATCCGATCGACAACCGGTTTCAACTCTCCCCGTTCCACTGCTTGAGCGATATGTTGCAGCCGCTCGCCTGTCGGTTGCATGAAGACATAGGCGACGCGTGCCTGTGCTTCCTTCGCCTGATTTTCGTCCGGTGGTGTTGAAATCGAGACGAGCATTCCGTTTGGTTTAAGCATCTGGTACAGCTTTGCTTGTCCGTCGCCGCCCATCGTATCAAACACAAAATCAAGATCACGGACACGATCTGCCGGATCTTCCTGTTTGTAATCGATGACTTCGTCTGCTCCGAGCGCTTTGACCCAGTCGACGTTTTTTGTGCTCGTCGAGGTGATGACATGCAGCCCGTGCGCTTTCGCGAGTTGAATCGCGACTGTTCCGACACCGCCTGAACCGGCACCGATAAAGATTTTATCCCCTGCTTTCGCGTCCATCACTTCAAACATGACCTGCCATGCCGTGTGGGCGACGAGCGGCAGTGATGCTGCCTCCTCAAACGTCAGCGCTTCCGGTTTCTTGACGACAAGATGGGCGTCGACGGCGACATATTCCGCATAAGTCCCTTGACGGGCAATATCCGGACGGCTGAACACTTCATCACCGACCTTCAAGTCTGTCACGTTCTCTCCGACTTCTTCGATGACACCGGAGACATCCCAACCAATGACGAGCGGCATATCGTAACTGAGCATTTCCTTTAAGTATCCTTCACGCAACTTCCAATCAACGGGATTAACACTTGCTGCATGCACCGCAATCAAGACGTCATCTGCTCCGACGATCGGACGGTCCAGTTCCCCCACTTTAAATTGTTCCGATCCACCGTACTGTTCAATATAGGCTGCTTTCATGTGATTTCCTCCTCTGATTGTTGTACCTCTTAGTTGTTCCCGTTCACCACTTGCGACAAACGAAAAAAGTGCACCGACTCTTAAGAATCGGTACACAGGTGTCAGGCATGGGCCGTCTGTTGAAGGGTTAATGCGGTCTCGTTTAGTGTATGAATCGCTTGCTGTAAATCACCAATTTGTTCGACTTGCGACCGCGTCAGACCGGACAGTTGATCACTGCTCGTCAGTAACAGATCCATGAAGGCGTCGAGTTGTCCGGTAGCCTGTGCGATATTCGAGAGACTATTTGTAATCGTCGCGAATTGCTGTTGCGCTCCGCTGATCGCCTGCACGGAATCATTGGAGTCTGCCGCAATCGTCTGCAACGCGATTTGACTCCGTTGCATCCGCGCTTCCTGCTCCCGCAGTAAGTTGGTGCTGGCATCAATCGAATTACCGGTCTGCATGACATCACGATCAACCCGTTCGATGATCTGATTGATTTCCGTCGAAGCCGCTGCCGTCTGCGCGGACAAATTCCGGATTTCCTGGGCGACGACGGTGAACCCTTTACCGAATTCACCGGCACGTGCCGCTTCGATTGAGGCATTTAAGCTCAATAGATTGGTTTGTGTCGCAATCGCATTGATGCTCGAGGTGATGCTGACGATCTCTTTGAAGCGTCCGGCGAGCTGTCCAAAGGCGGTGACCGATTCATCCATACTTTCGGTTAATTGCTGTAACGACTCGCCGGCCTCGCTGATCGTAGCCTGGCTTTGCTCGGCCGTGACTTTTGATGACGAACTGAGGACAAGTGCCCGGTCGACGGCTGTCGCGACATCCGTCATCAACTCGACGTTATCGGTGTTCATCCGTTTGATCTGTCGGACGGATTGGGCATTTTTCGAAGAATTATCAGCCAACATCTGCATCGCCTGATCAATTTTCTCAAACGAGACTTTTGCCGTATCGACCGTTTCACTCATCTCTTCCGTGAACGTCGTGACATCCGTCGCGGTCGCCGCTGACTGACGAAGCGTCAGTTGAGACGTCTCCGCGTAATGTTCGGCTTTTTCTTGTTGACGTTTGACTTCCCGCATGACGTTTCGCCCAAATACGGCGACGAACGTCGCTGCCGAAAAGATCATCAAGTAGATAACGAAAGCGACGATCATGTCAAACGTGTTCGTAAAGACGATCGTTCCGAGCAGCGTAAAGAGAACCAGTTCAAACAATCCGAGGACACCTGCGAGCACGACCAGGTGCGGGATGAGATAGACAATCGAGATCGTCAGATAGAGATAGGCAATCGTCCAGATGCTTTGGGACGGTAAGGTGATAAGCACCAGTGCCAGGACAAGGTACGTCAAGACGATTTGAATATATTTCCCACTTGGCTTTTCACCAAAAAACTGATTTCCGGCAAGCAACGCGATTGTTAATAACAGTCCACCGGCTAAAAATTGGTAAAAGACGCTCATCGGGACATAGCCGATTTGGGCAAAAATAAAAATCAAGGGATGGGCAACTGTGATCAATACAGGAATCAGACGAGAGAGTATTTTTGTACTCAATCGTTCAAGCGGTGAGACCATCTGCAAAACTCCTTCTATTGGATTCGTACACTTTTCTTATCGTCCAATTTTAAGATGACGTTTAGTCTCTATGAAAATTTTCATGACTTGACGCATGATTTCTGAAAAGCGTATGTTGAATACAAAAATGAGTGGAAGGGGGCTCCTTATGCTCTATCTATTAGTCGGGCTCGCCGGCATACTCGGCGCCTCTGCCCGGTATGGTCTTGGTCTTCTCATCGGAAATGTGGTGGTGGGTGCGTTCCCGTGGACGACGTTAACCATCAATTTAATCGGTTGTTTCGTATTAGGTTACGCGACACATTTTTTATTTAAGACGACCTTACTGCATCAGTATGCAATGACGGCACTCGGAACCGGTTTTGTCGGTTCCTTCACGACCTTCTCGACGTTCAGTGTCGAATCGGTTGAATTGTTGCGGGCTGGTGTCTATAGTTATGCGTTCGCCTATATCAGTCTCAGTTTGTTTGGGGGCTTATTGTTGTCTTACGTTGGTTATCTACTTGGAACACGCCGGTTACGCCGCTTTCAAAAGGAGGAGGTCTCATGAATTTCCTCGCGCTTGCGACCGGTGCCTTTTTTGGGGCAATCAGCCGCTTCGCCTTAAGCCAATGGACCAAAACGGTTTGGAAAAAGGATTTTCCGCTGGCGACCTTCATCATCAATGTGCTCGGTTCGTTTTTACTCGGTCTTGTCATCGGCTCCCACCTCGATTCGACCTGGACGTTGTTGCTCGGGACAGGATTTCTCGGCTCATTTACGACGTTTTCGACCTTTAAGCTGGAAACGTTACAGCTCGTCCAGAATCAAAATCGAAAGACACTGGTCCTGTATCTCGGACTCAGTTACCTCTGCGGAATTGGTGCCGCTTTTTTAGGAATTATTCTTGCCTGAAATACAAGAAAAAAACCAGAATCTGTTCCCTGTCTCAAGGAATCGATTCTGGTTTTTCATTGTTTTTTAGTCATTCAGCCAGAACAAGCCGACTGTTTCTGCTCCGGCGTGTGTTCCGATTGCCGGACCGAACGTGCCGTCGAGCACCGTCAGTTCCGGGAATTTTGCTGCGACTTGTGTCCGTAAATCGGCTGCCATCTCTGGTGCCATCGTCGTCGCGACATAAATCCGGTTTTTATAAAACGTATGCTGACGCATCGCTTCTTCGACCTGTTTGATGATTTCGATGTACGCCTTTTTCAGCGACCGCGCTTTTTTAAACGGGACGATTTTTCCCGCTTCATCCGTCGTGATGATTGGTTTGATGCTGAGCAGGTTAGCAAGGAACAAATCACCGGACGAGACACGTCCACCCCGGCGCATCGTCTCCATGTTCCCGACGATCATATAAAAATGTGTCTTCTTTGCCAATGCATGCAAGGCAGCCGTAATTTCTTCGACTGATTTACCTGCTGCTTCAAGCGCCATCCCGAAACGGATGAACTCCTGCTGGTTTTCAAATGCTGTATGTGAATCGATGATGTGGACCGGGAAGCTCGCCGCTTCCGCTGCTGATGCTGAACTTTGGACCGTACTCGACAAACCGTTTGTACAGTGGACGGCAATCGCACAGTCGTATCCTTCTTCTTTTAACCGTTCATACGTCCCTACGAACTCCCCAAAAATCGGTTGCGAGGTCTTGGCGACTAACTTCTTGTCTGCCTCAAGCGCTCGGAATAACCGTTCGACAGTAATCGTATCTTCATTGTATGCTGTCTCACCGAGCATGATTTGAATCGGTACGACATTGACGCCGATTGCTTCTGCCTCTTCCTTTTTGAAATAGGCCATACTATCGGTCACCCATGCTATTTTAGTCATTTTCCTATGCCTCCGTTAGATTCTTCTCGCTTTATCCTACCACATTCGCTTCGGATGTTAGCAAAAAAACGTTACTGCACTCGACTAAATTGGAAGGTTGTCCGCTTTTCATAGACCTCGCCTGCCCGCAAAACGACAGACGGAAAATCCGGTTGATTGATCGCGTCCGGCAATCCTTGTGTCTCAAGACAAATCCCGAGATAGGGTGTCGCCCGGCGCCCGGCGATTGTAAAGTCTCCTGCCAAATGATTTCCCGTATAGACGACGACACCCGGGTGATCGGTTTCCACACGTAAAATCCGGCCACTGACCGGTTCCTCTAAGACGATTTCTCCGCCTTCTTTCAGTAAAAACGGGTGGTCAACACCACTGCCGGCCTGGCGCAACGCTTCGTCACTCGCATGCGTCACTTCATACAGAGAACGCGCTTTGCGGAAGTCAAAGACGGTCTCGTTGACGGATAAAATCTCGCCCGTCGGAACCGACTCTTCATTTAGCGGTACGTAAAACGGTGCATCCATCCGGAGACGATGTTGCTCAATCGTCGTTTTCGCATTTCCTGTCAAATTAAAATACGTATGATTCGTCGGACTGAATGGTGTCGATGCCGTCGTCGTCGCGTGATACGTCAAAATCAGTACATCTTCGTCCGTCCAGTCAATCGTCAACCGGACATCCAGTTGACCCGGATAGCCGTTTTCTCCATCCGGACTCGTCAAGAGCAGATGTAACAGCTCACCGTCGATTTCATAATCAAAAAAACGATTCGACCAGTTGACGCTCCCTCCATGAAGGTGATGCTCTCCTTCGTTTTGCTCCAGGATATAGTTCATCCCTTCTAATGCAAACGCTCCGTTGGCGATCCGCCCGCCGACCCGTCCGATTGTTGCCCCTAAATGGTGGGGATCTTCTAAATATTCTTCCATATCATCAAAGGCTAAGACGACATTCTCAATTGTCCCGTGTTGATCCGGAACACGGATTGCCGTGATTTTCCCGCCCAAATTGAGTAATTCCACGCTGTGTCCGTTACGATTCATCAATGTAAAAGCGATGATCGGCTGCTCGCCGGAAAAACCGACTTCTTTTGTTGTAATCATGCGCTTATCCTCCTGTATCGATCTACTCTTGCTTTCATTTTTACCCAGGATTGGCTAAAAAAAAACAATCGTTCGATTCCGGTAATCCGAATCGAACGATTGTTACATCTGATCGGTCGTAAGGGGCAACGTCAGTTTCAGGCGTGTTCCACCCGGTCGGGAATAAATCGTACACCCCGCCTGCTCACCGTATCGCCGGTGAAGAGCACGTCGTAATAAAAACAAATTACTCGTTTGCGTCTTTTTATCCTGCTCCCAGCGTTTTAAGAATTCGGCCGGTATGCCGACTCCGTTGTCCGACACTTCAAGCACCCAGTGTGTCTCTTCCTGAAATGCCCGGACATCAATCCGGTGATACGGACCGCTTTGGGGAAAGGCATGGCGTAACGCATTATCGACAAGCTGTGTCACGAGCAACGGAAAGACAAAATGTTCTTCAACGGCCGTTTCGATATCTAAATCAATCGTGACCGCAGCCGGTGTCAATGGATGATGCCGGCGGATTCCTTCCAGCGACAAGTAAGATTTTAAGGTCAGTAATTCTTCACGTAAGGGATACATGTCGAGTCGTCGTGCTGTCGTAAGCAGTTGTCGCAAAGCTCCGAGCTGTTGTTTGACCGGGGTATCCGGATCAGCCGTCTGATGGATTTCATCGACGATCCCGAGGAGGTAGTTCGGACTCAGGATCGGTTTAATACTGGTGTTCGGAAATTGATTCAGTTGTTCCTCTTGGTGAACGACAAGTTCGCGTGCCAAAAGATCCACCAACTGTTCCATCGTTCGCTCCATCGTATCATCGAACAGATGGACCGGAAACCAACAGACAATGCCAGCTTTCTTCCCCTCGACCTGTAAAGGATGAAACGAGATGATTTGACGCGTCAGCTCATCTTCCGACCGGTAAACGGCAGCCGTCTCCACCCATTCCAAAATCGTCTGATGCTGGAATAAATCCGCTGTATCGTGTCCCGTCCGGACATCGGCCAAAATCCCATCCGGTCCAAGTAAAACGACACGGTTGATTTTCGTTTCTTCCAAGATTGTCGATCCGATTTTCCGGGCGACATCAACCGTCATGCCACTTTTACGCAACGGACGAATCGCATCCAATAAACGATAGGAACGTGCGGATTCGCGAACGAACAATTCATTCTCAATTTTCAACTGCGTCCGTAAGATCGCAATGAAGACACTGATTCCGACTGCATTCGTAAACAACATCGGAAAGACGGCTTGACGTGTCAATTCCAGTACAAGGGCTTGGTCCGGCGCCAACATCAATGCTACACCAATGTCGAGGATGACAGCAGTTAAGACGATACCAATCGGTTGGAGCAAGGAATAGCCGTCTTTCCTGCGCCACTGGCGACTGTACAACCCACTCAACAATCCTGTTCCAACCGCAATGATCCAAGCCGATTCCGCACCGAATGCACCGAGGTAATACCGGTGAAATCCGACCAGTAACCCGGTCAAACCGCCGACGAGCGGACCACCAAGCAGACCACTCGTGACGATAATCGTCAATCGGGTGTCGACGATCCACTGGTCCGGTGAAACGGCTAATCCGAGTAACGGATCAATCGTTTTATCCGGCGAAAGACCAATTCCGGCATAGTTCATCAAAATACCCGATACGACAAAAACACTCAGCAAAATGAAACGATGACTACGGCGCGACGACGTTTGAAACAAATGGCGCGATATCCGCCATTGCGACAATAAAAAAGCCAGTAAGGCTAACATGCCTAAGCGGCTGAGTAAAAACGGGATTTGCTCAAGCACGGGACGTCTCCCTTCTCAAAAAAAAATAATCTCTCGTCTCTTTACTCTTTCCCGCTTCCTCCCTCGTTTCCCTACTACGATTTGTCTTCTTTACACAATCAGTCGGATTTTCAATTTTTGACTGATGACTTGTCCTAAAAAAAAAGCACCTTTCGTACAGGACGAAAGATGCTGTCGGTTATTCCGCTTGTTCAAGCGGATGTAACCATAATTTGATCTGATTGATTTGATAGTTCTCCATCTCGATCACTTCGACCGAGAAGGCTTCCGTATCAATGTGTTCTCCCGGTTGCAGGTCGATGTTATGCATTTGGATCCAACCGCCGATCGTATCGACGTCTTCGTCGTTCGTAAACGTCATACCGAACCGGGCTTCGAGATCTTCAAGCAAAACGGTTCCCGCGACCAAATACTCATTGTTCGGCAACTCTTGAATTTCTTCGACTTCATCCGTATCAAACTCGTCCCGAATCTCACCGACGATTTCTTCGAGTAAGTCTTCCATCGCGACGATGCCGGCTGTTCCGCCATACTCATCAACGACGAGGACGATATGTGACCGCGTCTTTTTCATCTTCCGTAACGTGTCCTGGAGCGAAGTGACTTCCGAGACGACCGGTAAATCCTTCACGTAATGTGTGACCGGATGATGGTTTCCATTGGCGAAGTCCGTCAACATCTCCTTGACGTTGACATAACCGAGAATCCGGTCCTTATCATTTTCTTCCGTGACCGGATAACGGGTAAACGGATTATCCATGAATATTTCCATCAGCTCGTCTTTTGACAATCGTTCTGAGATCGTCGCCATTCGCATCCGTGGAACCATCAAATCTTTGACGATATGCTCGTCAAATGCAAAAACATTCTGCATCAGTGCGAGTTCCGTCTGATTGATTTCTCCGCTTTGAAAACTTTGTGCCATGATGATTTTCAATTCATCTTCTGAGTGGGCTTGTTCGTGACCAGCCGGTTTGACACCGAATAATCCAAGGAAAAAGCGGGCTGAACCATTGAGTAACCAAATGAACGGATACAGGATTTTCCCGAAGATATACAGGGGACGGGCAAACAATAAGGTCATTTTTTCCGCATATTGAATCGCTAACGTCTTCGGAGCAAGTTCTCCGATGACGACGTGTAGGAACGTCACGGAAACAAAGGCAATCCCGAATGACAACAAAGTCGAGACGGCAGCCGAGACGCCGAATTCATCAAACACCGGGTGCAGGATTTTTTCGACGGTCGGTTCACCGAGTGCACCAAGACCAAGTGCCGTTACCGTGATGCCAAGCTGACAGGCAGACAAGTAATAGTCCAGGTCCCCGGCAATCTTCTTCGCCAGGACGGCACTCTTATTTCCTTCCTGAATCATTTGATCCAGACGCGACATCCGTACCTTGACGACCGCAAACTCTGATCCAACAAAAAACGCGGTCAACACGATCAATAACACCACTAAAAATAAATTGATAAATAATATAGTATCCAAAATCCCCTAAACAGGGGTCACCTCCATTTTGTTGTTACAGCTGCGCAATCAGGGAAGCAATCAATGTCAGACGTTGAGACAGTTCGAGACGAATCTCCTGTTTCTCATAGTCGGTCGATTGCAATAAACGATGTTCGAGACCGTTGACGCTTTCTTGAAGCTGCTGTACTTCTTGATAAATGGCATCACCCGTTTTGACTTCACGCTCGGTGAAGAAAGCAAGAATCTCTTGCAGGGAAAGCCGTTGTGTCTTTAAATACTCAATCTTTTGAATATGCTGGACGACATCTTCCGTATACAAACGATAACCAGCTGGTGTCCGCTCTGTTGTTAATAAACCGAGCGATGTATAGTAGTCGATGGTCCGTTTTGATAAGCCGGTGGCCTCCGCGACCTGACCGATTTTAAGCAACGCCTTCCCAAAGATCCTCACCTCCCTCTCATTAAATAATGCTTTTATCATACCACGGTTAAACCGTACACAACAACGTTATGCTTATTAGGCACCTTTAAAAAACGCCCCCTCTTTCTTAGAGGAGACGTTCCGTTTGCTCAAGCTATTTTTTAAACTTAGTTTGTTACCGCTTCCTTCATTGGTGTTCCGACGATTGACCGTTCGAGCAGTTCGACGACATCATAGGTCGCGACTTGCTCGTCGACCTCTTTCGCCTTCGTTCCGTCGCTGAGCATCGTCAGGCAGTACGGACAAGCTGATCCGATGACGGATGGTTGCACCGTCAACAACTGTTCGGTCCGTGCGACGTTGACCCGTGCGCCGACTTTTTCTTCCTGCCACATCATCCCACCGCCGGCTCCACAACACATTCCTTTTTCCCGGTTGCGTTCCGTTTCGACAAGCGTGATACCCGGAATTTTCTCTAAGATATAACGTGGTGCATCATAAATGTCATTGTAACGCCCGAGGTAACACGAATCATGGTAGACGACCCGTTCACTGACCTCATGAACCGGTTTAATCCGTTGATCGTCAATCAACCGGGCGAGCAGCTCCGTATGGTGATACACTTCGACGTCCGGGCTGAGACCAAAGTCCGGGTACTCGTTTTTGAACGTATTGTACGCATGCGGATCAATCGTGACGATTTTTTTAACATCGTATTTCTCAAACGATTTGATGTTTGCTTCCGCGAGTTCTTGGAACAGAACTTCATTCCCGATGCGGCGTGGTGTATCACCGGAGTTTTTCTCATCGTTTCCGAGAATCGCAAACGAGATGTCCGCTTCATTCAGGATCCGTGCAAACGCCATCGCGATTTTTTGACTGCGGCTGTCGTACGAGCCCATCGCGCCGACCCAGAAGAGGTACTCGAACTCTTCGCCGGCTTTTTTCTTTTCTTTTGCAGTCGGGACGACCAGCTCTTCGCGCGTTTTGCGCCAGTTTTCGCGTTCTTTCCGGTTCATCCCCCATGGATTCCCCTGGCGTTCGATGTTCGCCATCGTCCGCTGCATCTCGGGATCCATTTTCCCTTCCATCATCACAAGGTGACGACGGAGGTCGATGATTTTATCAACGTGTTCGTTCATGACCGGACATTGGTCTTCACAATTCCGGCATGTCGTGCAGGCCCAAATCTCTTCTTCAGTGATGACGTTACCGATCAACGAATCCGGAACGACATCCATCTGTCCGGCCGCAGCAAGTGACGCAATCTGATTTCCCTGTGACCCTTCAAAGGCAAACGCTGGTGCCCACGGAGATTTTTGGGTGATCGCCGCCGTCTTCATATTCAGGTGATCACGCAGTTTAACGATCAGGTCCATCGGTGACAGCATTTTTCCGGTTCCGCTGGCCGGACACATATTCGTACAGCGGCCGCATTCGACACAGGCATACAAGTCAACGAGTTGCTTTTGATTAAAATCTTCAATCCGGTTAACACCAAAGCTGAATTCTGCCTCGTCGTCTTCTGCTTCTTCCATGACTGACAGATCAATCGGTGCGAGGCGTCCGACTTTTGACGTCCGGCCGAGCCAGACGTTGGCTGTTCCGGCAATCAGGTGGGCGTGTTTCCCTTGCGGAATGTAGACCATGAAGCTGAGTAAGAACAGTAAGTGTGCCCACCAGAAGAAAACGAATAATCCGAAGGCGACTTGTTGCGGTACCCAGCTGAATAAAAATGCAATCGCCGATGCCACCGGTTCACCGAACGTTGAATGATTTTCATAGACGAGGAAAAATCCGTTTCCAAACAGGACCGCGATCATTAATCCACCGATGAAAATCAAGGCCAGTCCGGCCATGAAGTTCCGTTTCAGACGGACCAATTTTTCAACATAACGGCGGTAGAATCCCCAAACGACCGCCACCAGAATGACGAGCATAACGATTTCCTGGAAAAATGTAAAAATCGGATACAGTGGACCGAGCGGGATGTGCGGGAAGCGTTGTCCGACTGCGAGCCCCTTCCAGATGAAATCAATCGCTCCAAATTGAACGAGTAAAAATCCGTAAAACATCATGACATGAATCGTCCCGCTTTTCTTGTCCTTCAGCAGTTTCTTTTGCCCAAAGACATTGACGAGAACCGCGTTCAGACGTTCTTTGTTCGTCAGCGTCCATTCCGCTTTTTTCCCCCGGCGAATCGCCTCGTACCGACTCTTGACAAGCGTCACGAATAAATAGCCCGCGTACCCTGCGACAAGCAGGAAGGCGATCCAGTTAATCAGTAAAAATGTCCCCATAAAACAAGCCCCTTTCCCCCTAAAGCCATTATTTGATATGAGTATAGCATATAATGAATGAATATTCATTCATTATTTTACTGTTTTTTCTTCTATCTTAATCATTGACTATACCTTACAAAAAAACCGTTTAAATTGAAAAATAAGTAGGTTAAAATTAAAAAGTTCTAATATATGTATATTTTGTAGGAGGTAATTGGCTTTGAACGGAATTTTACAACATTCAAGCGGCTTAATTAAAGAAGTAAAAGCAGGATTCTCATGGACAACATTCTTTTTTGGATTCTTTCCAGCATTTTTCCGAGGCGATATTAAATGGGGATTGATTCAATTGATTGTCGGTATCGTCACTACACTTTTGACTGCCGGTTTCGGGGGATGGATTGTCAATATCGTCTTTTCTTTCTTATACAATAAAATTTACATCAATGATTTAATCGAAAAAGGCTATCGTGCGATTGACCATTCATTCCAACAAGCATTAAAACAACGTGGAATTCATGCAAAGTTGTTATCTGAAACTCCGACTTCACAATCAGCAGTGTAATACTCTTTCCTGTAACTATCTCTAAAAAATAAGGATGACGGATGCGTCACTCTTCATATTCAAAGAGGGCACCGGATTTCAATTCCGGTGTCCTCTTTGAATTATCGAGAATTTATTCGCTTCCCAAGACTACTCCAGAAAAAAACTATATGCTTCAATCCGCCTTCAGTATCAACACGATTTTCCCGAGTTTGCCTGTCTCTTTAAAATACGACTGGGCTGCCGCCGCTTCCTCAAGCGGAAACGTCCGATCAATGACCGGTTCGAGTTTACCGTCAGCAATCGCTTCAAGCATCCGTCCGAACTCGTCACGCGTTCCAAGCACTGAGCCGTAAAATGTTAAGTGCTTCAGGTACAGCATCCGAAAATCGAGGTTCGTCTGTTGTCCGCCGGCAGAACCGGAAATACAGAATTTACCGCCGTTTTTCAGAACCGCCAAAGCCGTCTTAAATAACGCATCCCCGACGACATCGAGTACGGCGTCAACTGGTCCGCTGTTAACAGCTAGGATGTCTTCTGTCAATTGATTGGAACGGTAAGACACGACGTATTTCGCCCCAAGACGCTTCAATTCCTGTTCGATCTTCATGTCGCCGACGACGGCAATCACAGTTGCTCCAAACACCCGCGAGGCGATTTGAACGTTCAACGAGCCGACACCGCCGCTTGCTCCGGTTACGAGGACGGTTTGTCCCGGCTGTAACTGGAGTTGTTCGTTCATATGCCATGCCGTCAAGCCACTGACGGAAAAAACAGCACTTTTGACGTAATCGTCAAGCGGCATGTCGTAACAGAGCGTTGCCGGCCAGACGACATACTCGGCATATCCCCCGTCATACTCCGATCCGATGAACGACATATCTTCACTGATGTGTTCCGTTCCATCGGCGCCACTTGAAGTAAACGGAAACAGGACGACATCTTGACCAACTCGGGAGGGATCAACACCGCTCCCGACTTCAATGATCCGGCCGCTGATATCGGAACCCGGGACACGGGGAAACTGAACGCCCTCCGGTTTCCAACCCGATTTGTCATCCGTTCCGTAGGCGCCTTCTCGCATCCAAATTTCTGTGTTGTTGATGCCGCATGCTTTCACTTCAACCAGGACTTCCCCAGCGCGCGGTGTCGGGACCGGACGTTCCACGACTTCGAGTTGCTCGACACCACCATATCCATTGACTTGAACAGCTTTCATCTCATCGCCTCCATCGCTTAACTTTTCTATCTCTTTTACCCGATTACCAGACCATCTGTTCATACAAATAATAAGATTTAGATGCTTTATTCAAATAATCCTGCAACGGTTCAAGCACATCACGATTCAGGAGATAGTCCCCCAACTGTTCGATCGGCACCCACTGACTGTCGACGACTTCTCGGTCAGGATCATTTGGTAACAATTCGCCTCTGATCGTACATTCAAAATAGGTAACGAGACTGTGGGCGTCAAACTGTTCGATGAAGTTTTCTGTCACGTATGCCAGTTCGAACGTCTCGACGGACAGTCCGGTTTCTTCTGCGATCTCCCGTTTTAAAGCGTCCGCCAGCGTCTCGCCAGCTTCAATCACACCGCCCGGCAGACTCCACACCGCTCTTTCCCCATCCGCCTGATTTTTGACCAACAGCAACTGATCCCCCTGTCTGACAATCCCGACGACAATCCGGTATAACGTTCTCATGCTGATTCCCCCTTTGTCATGAACATCAAAAAAAGCAGCCCGTTCAAATATCCTTTGAATGGAACTGCTCTGGCACGTACTTATTCTAATCCAAGCGATTGCGGTAATTTAACGGCACGTGCATATGCTGTTTTGTAATCTTTTTTCGACACGGCCTGTTCGACTTCACGGAGCGCCGGATGATTTTCTTCTGAAAACGCCCCTAAAATCGTCAAGTAACGTTCGTAGACCGAATCATCTTCCTTGCGTGCATGAAGTAACGCTGTGTAGAGCATGACCGTATCTTCTCCGTACAAGACCGGTAAATCTTCGTTGATCAATAATAACGAATCAATCGCATCGGAATCGACTTTCGAATTGTATTCCGTCATGACCTGTTCTGCCAGTGCTTCGAGTTGATCGCGCCATTCATTGTATTTCGGCTCGTCATTCTCTAACCATTCAAACCAATCTTCTTCGAGCATCTGTTCCATTTCTTTTACGGTTTGTTCAAACGCCATGTGTTTCACTCCGTTCCCAAGTTAATTCAATCGTATACAGACCGACCGGCTGATGATTCATCATCAGATCGTATTGGAATTGCATACGTTGTTCTGTCATTTCAATCGTTGCCGTTTCCGTCTCCATCACCATCTGACCAAACTGACTCTCATAACCACTTTTGGTTTTTTGACCCAAAATGAAGACATGGTGCATTGAGACCGGACCTTTCCGGTTCAGGGCAACTTGATCGTGCGACCACTTGATGGTCGTATCAATCGGTTGTTCATCTTCTTGCATGAACTTCAGGGCAAACCCGTCTTTTGTTTCAAACAAAGTCCCGTCTGCTTCTAATTCAACGGACTCCCGCATCGCGTCATCCTGAATCGATGTCACTTGTCGCAGGCGGACCGGATAACGTACTGGTTTCACTTCTATCACCTCATCGTCTAGCGTACACGATTTTCTTCTGTCCTGCATCTTCTTGATTTCTTTTTTAGCGACAGCAAAAGCTGGATTCGGCATCTGCCAAATCCAGCCTTGTTTTAACGTACGCGGTACAGGCGTGCTTCAAAAGGTTGAAGCGTGAGTTCGGTTCCTTCATGATACATTGTCTCATAGTTCGCAAGCATGATGTTATCCGAGTGGAGGATGATGTCGGTGTCGACTTCCGCCACTTCGTCTTTCAGGTTCGTCACAATCAGGAACTGTTCGTTTCCGAGCGTCCGCGTGTAACCATAGACTTTTGTATCTTCCGGAAGAATGAGATCGTATTCTCCGTAAATCAACGTCTCTTCCATCTTCCGGATTTGAATCATCCGTTTATAGAAGTTCAGAATCGAATCCTCATCGGCTTGCTGCGCCGCCACGTTGATGTCGGCAAAGTTCGGATTGACACCGAACCATGGGGATTGTTCCGAGAAACCGCCGTTTTGTTCATTTGTCCACTGCATCGGTGTCCGGGAGTTATCACGCGACGAGTTCCAGATGACTTCCATGATCTCTTCATGTGTTTTCCCTGATGCCAGTTGCATGTTGTACATGTTTTTCGTCGCGACATCATCGTAGTCGGAGATATCCGGGAACTGGACGTTCGTCATCCCGATTTCTTGTCCTTGATAGATGAACGGTGTTCCTTGCATGAAGAAATACATCATCGCAAGTGACTTCGCGCTTTGTTTCCAGTATTGTCCTTCATCACCCCAAAGGGAGACGGAGCGGACCTTATCGTGGTTTTCAAGATACAGTGCGTTCCAGCCTGTTTCTTCAAGTCCTTTTTGCCATTTCGTCAAAACTTGTTTCAGTTTGACAACGTCGACGCCTTTTTCGGCATCTGCCCGCCACAGGTCCATGTGTTCAAACTGGAAGACCATGTTCATCTTACCGTTTTCTTCTCCGACCCAAAGATCGGCTTCTTCAGGCGTTACACCGTTCGCTTCACCGACTGTCATGATGTCGTATTTTGAGAACGTCTCGTTTTTCAATTCTTCAAGGTATTCGTGGATTCCTTCGACATTCATGTGCATCTCAAACGATGGCACATGCGGCATCCCGAGTGGATTCGGAAGATCCGCGTACGATTGATCTTTGTTAATGTGGCTGATGGCATCGATCCGGAATCCGTCGACCCCTTTATCGAGCCACCAGTTGATCATCGTATAGACGGCCTGACGCATGTCTTTATTACGCCAGTTCAAGTCCGGCTGACGGCGTGAGAAAACGTGGAGGAAGTATTGTTCCGTTTTTTCGTCGTATTCCCAAGCCGATCCTCCGAAAATACTTTCCCAGTTGTTCGGTTCGCCACCGTTGACGGCATCTTTCCAGATGTACCAATCCCGTTTGTCGTTGTCTTTTGATGAACGCGACTCAAGGAACCACGGGTGTTCATCCGACGTATGGTTGACGACCAAATCAAGCAAGACTTTAATGTCACGTTTATGCGCTTCTTCCATTAATAAATCAAAATCGGCCATTGTTCCGAATTCGTCCATGATATCTTCGTAATCACTGATGTCATATCCGTTGTCATCATTCGGTGATTTAAACATTGGGCAAATCCATAATACATCGACTCCGAGATCTTTCAGATAATCCAATTTTGCGATGATACCCGGGATATCGCCGATTCCATCATTGTTTGCATCATAAAAGCTGCGTGGATAGATTTGGTAAGCAACGGCTTCTTTCCACCAAGCTCGTGTAAGTGTTTTGTGTGCCGTTTCAGGGCGCGGTATCATTTGTGTCATTATGGATAAATCCTCTCGTATTTCAGTCTTTATTGTCCGTTTTTTTATAGTAATTCTCGATGTTTTATATCGTTTCTCGGTAGATTTCATTTAAGCGCAACCGATTGCGCAATTACCCTATATTCATCTTATCAAACCTAGTTGGAATGTCAATGATTCAAGACATTCTCCATCACTTCACATACATGCAGAAATTTCATTTCTTTACGAATTATTATCGAGAAAATACATTACATTTACTGAATTATCCTACACTGTTTATCGGTCAATTTCTAGCCTTTTGCACAACCTTTTTCGGAAAAGAGAATCTTTTTTTCAATCTTCGGGTATATCCTTAACAATGCGAATTAAAAAGGGGGATTCTGTAAGATGAATGGGAAGTTTTTAATCAATGGACAGTGGCTCGATCAGGGACGTGAACGGACGGATGTCAAAAATCCGGCGACAGGTGAAGTCGTCGGCAGTGTACCAAACGGAACGAAATCTGACGTCAACGATGCCGTCGAAGCGGCTCACAACGCTTTCCCCGACTGGTCGAAACGGACCGTGTACGAACGAGCAGCTCTTCTTGAAAAGTTGTATGCGAAGATGCTCGAGAAAAAAGACGAATTGGCCCGCTTGATGACACTCGAGATGGGAAAACCGCTTGCGGAATCGGAAGGTGAAGTCGAATACGCAGCAAACTTCGTCAAATGGTTTGCGGAAGAAGGAAAGCGGGCCTACGGGCGTATCATCCCGTCACACGATGCGACGAAACGCCTTCATGTCATCAAACAACCGGTCGGGGTCGTCGCTGCGATTACCCCGTGGAACTTCCCGGCTGCGATGATTACCCGAAAGTTAGCCCCGGCGCTCGTCGCAGGCTGTACGTTTGTCTTAAAACCACCGACGGCTACTCCATTGACGGCACTCCGTCTGCTCGAGCTCTGCCAGGAAGTCGGGATTCCGGACGGCGTCGTCAATGCCGTGACCGGAAGCGGGAAAGACTTAGGCGAATCGCTGGCGACACATCCACATGTCGCCAAAATCACGTTCACGGGGTCGACGGAAGTCGGTCGGACGTTGATGGCTCAAGGTGCGGAGACCATCAAAGCGATGTCTCTCGAACTCGGTGGACATGCTCCAATTCTTGTCTTTGACGATTGCGATCTCGATCTTGCCGTCAGAGAAACGATTAAATCGAAGTTCCGTAACGGCGGCCAGACGTGTGTCTGCGGTAACCGGATTTATGTTTCGGACTCGATTTATGACGAATTCGTCGAAAAGCTCGGTCAGGAAACAGCAAAACTGAAAACCGGCAACGGACTCGATCAGGAGACGAAAATCGGTCCGATGATCAATAAGGCCGGATACGATAAGGTCAAAAAACATGTCGATGATGCCACCTCGGCCGGTGCCCGCATCGTGACCGGCGGATCCGGACAAACCGACGACGACAATGATGTCTACTACTATGAAGCAACTGTACTCGCTGACGTTACGCCGCAAATGCTGATCATGAACGAAGAAACGTTTGGTCCGGTTGCGCCTGTCCAGCGTGTGAGTTCAGATGAAGAAGCCGTTCATTATGCCAATCAAACGCCGTTTGGCCTCGCCTCTTATGTCTTTACGAACAACTATGCCCGCGCTTTTAAAGCCATCGAGCATCTCGATTACGGAATCGTCGGATGGAATGACGGTGTGCCTTCCGCTGCCCAGGCTCCTTTCGGCGGCATGAAACAGTCCGGCGTCGGTCGTGAAGGCGGATCGGAAGGTCTCGAAGCCTACCTCGAGACCAAATATGTATCGATTGGCGGACTCGATCAATGAACGCGGCGGAACGGTTTGTCCAGTGTCTGGAAGCGGAAGGCGTAACCCATATCTTCGGTGTGCCCGGTGAAGAGAACATCACGCTGCTCGAAGCCATAAGTAAATCGGATATCACGTTCATCACGACACGTCATGAGACGAACGCCGCCTTCATGGCGTCGATGTTCGGTCGGTTAAGCGGACGTCCCGGTGTCTGTCTGTCGACGCTCGGTCCCGGCGCGACCAACATGATGACGGGGATCGCAAGCGCGACAATGGATCACTCCCCTGTCGTCGCCATCACCGGACAAGGTGCGACGTGGCGCCAGCATAAAGCGTCCCATCAAATGTTTGATTTGGTCGAGATGTACCGGCCGATTACCAAATCCAGCACATCGATTGTTTCCGGCGAAGTCATTTCAGAAGTCGTTCGTCAGGCTTTCGCAAAGGCTGTTTCCGAAAAGCCCGGTGCGACCCATCTGTCGTTCCCGGAAGATATTGCGAAGGCCGATGTCGATGCCAAAATGTCCTTTTTACAGGACAGTCCCCCGACTTTTCTGCATCCGACATCCGTGACTGATAGTGATGTCCTGTTACGAATCGAACAGGCAGAACGTCCGGTCGTGATTGCCGGATTCGGAATCAACCGCAGCGGGGCGACAGAGGCTTTCCGCGCTTTCGCCGAACGATTGGGGGCTCCCGTCGTCGAGACGATGATGGGAAAAGGCGCCTTGTCTTCGTTACACGAGCTGGCCGCCCATACGATCGGCTTGCCGAACGCTGATTACAATCAACGGATTCTTGATCAAAGCGATTTAATTATCGCGGTCGGCTACGACATTACGGAATTGCCTCCTTCAAAATGGAATCCGAATCAGACACCCGTTTTGCATATCGATACCAATCAACATGAAATCGATCAGTTCTATCCTGTTGTCGCGAATCTGATCGGCTCGTTACCCGATATCTTGCATCTGCTCTCGGAAAGTATTCCGAACCGATCCTGGACCGGATGGCAACAGGACCGTGACCGGCTGCGTCAAGAAATCCAGGCGACGTATTCCCTCGCCCTTCCGCTCCATCCTCAAAGCATCGTGCGTGAGCTCGAACAGGCAACAGGTGAGGACGGGATGATTTTTTCGGATGTCGGTGCCCACAAAGTATGGCTCGGACGGCATTTTCAGACGACACGTCCTAATCAATTGTTCATCTCCAACGGTTTTTCTTCGATGGGATATGGCTTGTCGAGTGCGATTGCCGCTAAACTGTTGCATCCGGAACAACGTGTCCTCTGTGCTTCAGGAGACGGTGCCTTCTTAATGAATGGTCAGGATCTCGAAACCGCGGTTCGGTTGAAATTGCCGATCGTCGTCATCATCTGGCGCGATGGCACATACGGACTGATTGAATGGAAACAACAGCAAGCTTACGGTCGTGCACCTTATATCGAATTCGACAATCCGGATCTCGTTCAACTGGCTACCGCCTTTGGTGCACTGGGTCTGCGTGTCGGGGAACACGGTACTCTATCCAGTTGTCTCGAACAGGCTTTTCTGAGTGACGGACCCGTTTTAATTGACTGTCCGGTCGATTACAGGGAAAATCTGAAGTTAAGTGACCGTCTACGGACTTATGGAGGCTGATAAAAATGACTCAACTCAGAAAACTACAATCGATTTCCGACTTCGACCAATTCGTTTCCGAACACCCAACATTTGTGATTTGTAAACACAGTACGACCTGCCCGATCAGTTCGGCCGGTTTTTCCGCCTATACGAAATATGCGGATGAGACAGCAGTTCCGACTGCCTATTTATTGATTCAGGAAGCACGGACGTTATCGAATCACATCGCAGAACATTACAACGTCCGGCACGAATCACCGCAGGTCTTGTACATTCAAGACGGACGAGCAGTCTGGACGACTTCTCACTATGACATCACATCAGACGCTTTACACACACATGTCGGGTAATCCGACCCCGTTTCGCCAAACGTGCGCTTTCTCCTGTTGCAGTTTACACAGGAGAAAGCGCACGTTTTTTAATGAACCAACGTTCGATTCACGCCCGTCTCCTTCACAAAAAATAAAATTACCTTTCTTAGCTATTAATATTTGTAATTCAAGCTAAATCAGATTAAGATAGACAACAGATATAACGACCGTATAGAATTGTGTACTGTTAGTTCATTAAGGAGGAAAACCATGTCACACGAAAAATCTGCTACCGCTCGTCCCCCTTACGGCATCCTTGCCGTATTGATGATCGGTGCCTTTATTGCATTCTTAAATAACACCTTACTCAACATCGCCTTACCTTCGATCATGAAGGATCTGGAGATTGAAACGTCAACGGTCCAGTGGTTATCGACCGGTTTCATGCTTGTCAACGGGATTTTGATTCCGACTTCTGCTTTCCTGATTCAAAAATTCTCGGTCCGCCGTCTGTTCCTGCTCGCGATGACACTGTTCTCTGCGGGTACGATTCTTGCAGGATTTGCGGACGCTTTCCCGGTCCTGCTTGCCGGACGGATGATCCAGGCTTCCGGATCTGCAATCATGATGCCGCTTCTGATGAACGTCATGCTCGTCAGCTTCCCGATTGAAAAACGCGGAACGGCGATGGGCTTCTTCGGCCTCATCATGATGGGGGCTCCTGCGATCGGACCAACCCTATCCGGTTGGATCATCGAACATTACGATTGGCGGATGTTGTTCCACTTCATTACACCAATTGCTTTGATTGTTCTCGTCGCCGGCTTCGTCCTGCTTCGTGACGTCAAAGAACGTTCTGGCGCAAAACTCGACTTTATGTCCGTCGTCTTATCTTCATTCGGATTCGGCGGTCTTCTGTACGGTTTCAGCTCTGCCGGTTCAAAAGGTTGGGATAGTCTTCAAGTCATTTTAGCGTTAGTCATCGGGGTCGTTGCACTCGTGACGTTCATCATGCGTCAATTGAGAATGGAACGCCCAATGCTCAACTTCAAGATTTACCGTTATCCAATGTTTGCTTTATCGTCCGCCATCTCGATCGTCGTGACGATCGCCATGTTCTCCGGGATGTTATTGTTACCGATTTATGTTCAGACGATTCGCGGTATTTCTCCGCTTGATGCCGGTCTGATGTTACTGCCTGGTGCGATCCTAATGGCGGTCATGTCACCAATCAACGGAAAACTGTTCGATAAAATTGGCGGTCGTCCACTCGCCATCACCGGCCTGTTCATTACGGTTGTCACAACCTATCTTTTCAGCCAACTTAAAATGGATACGACGTATACTCATCTCATCGTCCTTTATTCCCTCCGGATGTTCGGGATGTCAATGGTTATGATGCCGGTCTCAACAAACGGTTTGAACCAATTACCGACCCGTTACTATCCGCACGGGACAGCGATGAATAATACGTTGCAACAAGTCTCGGGTGCCATCGGAACAGCGTTGCTCGTTACGATCATGTCGACGCATGCAAAAACGCGTGGTACGGAACTCGCACAAGAAGCAGCGAAAAACATGACGAGCCAACCAACAGCGGAAGCTGCTGCAGCGATGAAACAACAAATCGTGATGCAGGCAACGCTTGACGGTATCAACTATGCGTTCTTCATCTCAACGTTCATCGCCGGTCTTGCGTTTGTCCTCTCGTTCTTCATCAAACGGTCGACACAAGCGGAAGATATCATCAGCAATCGTTCATTGAACGAACAAATCATTAAACCGCAAGTTTCCAATCAATAACATGATTCGTTGTTGATCCAACAGCGTACCAGAGCAAGGGACTGACTTTTGAGTCAGTCCTTTTTCATTTAGTTTTTTCAAGCTCCAACCTTTATACTGGTACCCCCTATACCTATATGATATACTCGGTGTATCAACTAATCCGGAAAAGAGGTGTCCTCATGACACATGATCATCCCCTTGTTCCCCGTTCACCCGAGGAACAAGATGCTTTGATGAAACGATTAAAACGAATTGAAGGTCAGGTCCGCGGTATTGCCAACATGGTCGCAGAAGACCGGTATTGTATCGATATCCTGACCCAGACCGCATCGATTCAAGCGGCGCTCCGCCAAGTCGAGTTGCAGGTCATCGAACGTCACGTCAAAATGTGTATGCACGATGCGGCGACCGGCAAACAGGATACCGATGTCTACGTTGATGAACTGATGGCCGTTATTGCCCGTCTTAAGAAGTAAGGAGGGATTTCAATGTCGAAAACAATGGAACTGAATATCGAAGGCATGACATGTGCCGCCTGTTCGGCCCGGATCGAAAAGGTGTTGAACCGGATGGACGGAGTCGAAGCCACCGTCAACCTGCCGCTCGAAACAGCACGGATTGCTGTTCCGGAAGAAATGGACGAACAACTGATTTTAGATAAGATTAAAAAAATCGGATACGGTGCCACCATCAAGACGACACCACATGAACAGGTCCAAAACCGCCGGATGCTCTATCGCTTTTGGATAGCAGCTTTCTTGTCCCTGCCGTTACTGCTCAGTATGGTCTCCCACATTCCGAACAGTCCGGTCCATCTGCCTTGGCTGATGAATCCCTGGTTCCAGTTCGCTTTGGCGACGCCGGTCCAGTTCGTCATCGGTGCCCCCTTCTATGTCGGTGCCTATAAAAGTCTTCGCAGTGGAAGTGCCAACATGGATGTCCTGGTCGTACTCGGAACGTCCGCAGCCTATTTCTATTCCGTTGCGGAAATGATGATTCACCCATTGATGCCGAATCTCTACTTCGAGACGAGTGCCGTCCTGATTACGCTCGTGCTGCTCGGGAAAGTACTGGAAGATCGTGCCAAACAACAGACGACCGGTGCCATCAAAAGCCTCCTTTCCTTACAAGCGACGGATGCCGTCGTGTTGGAACAAGGTGTCGAACGGACGGTTTCGCTCGATCAGGTCCAACCCGGTATGCAGTTGATCGTCAAACCCGGTCAAAAAATCCCGGTCGACGGCATCATCACAACGGGTGATGCCTATCTCGATGAATCCATGTTGACCGGCGAACCGCTTCCGGCTCATAAAGGAACCGGTGACGTCGTGATTGGCGGCACCTTGAACACGAACGGATACCTGACGATTGAAGCGACGAAAGTCGGTCAGGAGACGATGCTCGCCGGCATCATCCGTGTCGTCGAACAAGCACAGACGGAAAAAGCCCCTATCCAGCGTCAGGCGGACCGGATTTCCGGAATCTTCGTCCCAATCGTCGTCGCCATCGCCCTTGTAACACTTGCTGTCTGGTGGTGGACGACCGGCTCGTTCGCCGAAGCAATTCGTCCAGCCATCGCCGTTCTTGTCATCGCCTGTCCTTGTGCTCTTGGGCTCGCCACTCCGACATCGATCATGGTGGGAACCGGCAAAGGTGCGGAACACGGTGTTCTGTTCAAGGGCGGTGCCCAACTCGAATCGTTGCAGCACGTCGATGCGGTTGTCTTTGACAAAACAGGAACATTGACGATCGGACGTCCGGTCGTCATCGAGACGTTCGGACAGGAACAGGCACTGGATTTTGCAGCGGCTCTTGAAAAAAAATCGGAACATCCACTCGCTCATGCGATCACGGAAGAGCGCGACGTCGTCTTTGATATCGAACATTTCACCGTCGATCCCGGACGCGGTGTCCGCGGGTCGATTATGGGACACGATGTCATGGTCGGATCGGTACGGATGATGCAGGAGCACGGTCTTTCCCTTCCTGACTGGACATCAAGCGGTGCAACGGTCGTCTATGTCACCGTCAACGGTATAATAGAAGCCGGATATGCCATCCGCGATGAATTGAAACCGACTACCAAACAGGTCATTCAGGAGATTCAGCAGACAAAAGCGGTCTACCTGCTGACCGGAGACCGTCGCGAAGTCGCCTTACAGCTCGCGACCGAGCTTCAGATACCACACAGCCATGTGTTTTCCGACGTTTTGCCGATTGAAAAAGCCGATCACATCAAAACGCTTCAAGCAAACGGACAGCGTGTCGCGATGGTCGGAGACGGGATCAATGATGCACCGGCTCTTGCGACGGCAAATGTCGGGATTGCTCTCGGCAGCGGGACCGATGTCGCACTCGAAGCGGCAGACGTCACGTTACTTGGACATGATTTGCAACAAGTCATTACAGCCATCCGTCTCAGCGAACAAACGATGAAGAACATTCGGCAGAACCTGTTTTTCGCCCTCGGTTATAATGCAATCGGGATTCCGGTTGCCTGCCTCGGACTGCTTGCCCCTTGGGTCGCAGGTGCCGCGATGGCATTCAGCTCTGTCTCTGTCGTCACAAATGCGTTACGCTTAAAACGTATTCCACTATCCAAAGGAGGAAACCAATCATGAAAGAAACAACTTTAACTGTCGTCGGAATGACGTGCAATCACTGTAAAGCAAGCGTCGAATCGGCGTTAAACGAACTCGACGGTGTCACGAATGCAACCGTCTCACTGGCAGACAACAATGTCACCGTCACACACGAAGACGTCGCGACAGAACGTCTTGTCGAAGCGATTGAAGAAATCGGCTATGACGTTCCGACCGCATAATTTTTTAGCCAAACTGCGTGAAACATGCAGTTTGGCTTTTTTATTTTGAAAAAAACGGGAATGGTTCTACAAGGAGGGGTTCGTATGGTACCGAAAATCGAATTCGTAGAACACTTCGATGACAACAAAGGAAAACGATTTAAAATCGAACTTTGGAATCTCGGAACCTTCACATTCAGTGCTGAATCAGCCAAAGGACCTGTCACCCGGTTTACGTCCATCGACATTCAATTCGTCCAGACTTGTGTAAGTCGGATGCGATCAATTGTCGATGCCCAAAAAGCGTTTCAGGAAGATCAACCTGTTTAATTCATCGCGTGACACATATAGCATGTACCCTTCATTTCAGAAGCGGTCATTCCACTCATGATCCCCGATCATGAGTTTTTTGTTTTTAAGTCAATGATTTTGTCTGTCGCTGTACTTTTTGAAGAAAAAGATTATCGGATTTCTGAAAACAACCGATAACAAATAAGACACTAAAAATCTTAATTCCAAGAAAATCGGGGGCATATCGTGCGCAATCCATTTAAAGCTAAATCATCGATGTCGGCCTATCAGGCGACAATCGGATTTCCAGACAAACGACTCATTACAAAAACAAGTGATCCGAGCTTAACGGGACGCTTAGAATACATGGGCTACACGGAAGAACATCTGCAAACACTAAAAGCAATGGCGCCTGTCGTCAACAGCATCCTCGATGAAGTACTCGAACAAGTCCTTGATCATTTACTGCTTCACCCTGAAATGGTACAGATTGCTCAAACTTCTTCGACACGTGAACGTCTGAAAAAAGTCTTCGCTGACTACTTCGGCAGTTTACTGACGGGAAACATGGATGATAAATTTCTTGCGATGCGGACACGGATGGGTAAAACCCATAACCGTAACTTTGTCCCGGTGACCTGGTTCATCGCTTCCTATGCGGCGTTCAATACGTTATTGATTCCGAAAATCGTCGAACATTTTCAACATGAACCGGCACAATTGACGAATGCGATTCTTGCACTGAACCACGCGATGAATCTTGATGCTCAAATCGTGACGAGCCAGTATGTCGATGCCCGCTTACACGAAGTCAGTGCAGCAAATGAATCCCGGAGCCGGCTCTTGCAGGATGTCGTACGCGTCAGTCAGGAAGTCGCAAGCACTGTCGAACAGACGGAAGGTGCAATTTCTGAAACAAGCCGTCGGGCAACACAAATCTTATCTGAAACGGACCAGACGGAAAAAACAAGCCGCAATCTGGTCGGACTGACCTCGGAAAACGAGACCCAGATGGAAAAGATGGAACATCAATTTGCTCAAGCCACGTCACAAGTCAGCACGTCATTGACGAGTCTCCAGCAACTGAAAACGACGTCAGATGAAATCGTCAAGATGACACAAGGTATCGAAGACATCGCCAATCAAACGAACCTGCTCGCCCTAAATGCTTCCATCGAAGCTGCTCGTGCCGGAGAGCATGGGAAAGGTTTCTCCGTCGTTGCGATTGAAGTCCGGAACCTGGCGGAAAACGCAAAACTGCTCAGCAGCAGCATCAACAGCCTGATCCAAAAAAATAATGGCAACATCAATGAACTCGTTTCGCAAATGGAAGACATCACACGATCAAACTCCGCTTCGCGTAACGAACTGCAACAAGTCAAGAGCGGCATCCATACCGTCAAACAAGAAATGGAGAACTACTTGGAGATGTTCGGCCGTAATAAAAATGATTTAAGCCAAATCGTACAAACGATTCAAGGTATCAGCCAGACGACGCAAGGGTTATCTGCCTTAACGACGGATTTGGTCGCCGCTTCTGAAGTGAATGCTTAAAACCAATAGCACATACAAAAGGGACCTGTCCGTCAGCGGAGAGGTCCCTTCGTTTATTTTTCCTGTTCAGCCGTCACAACCAATCGCTGATCGTATCCTTTTGATTGGGTAAACGTTCCGACACAGGTAATTAACGTCAAACGTTGCGCCAATGTCGCTCCGAAAATAGAGCCGACCGGTGCCTGATCAACGGGATAAGACATTACGTTCGTCACCACGTATGAAACCTGCTCTCCCGTTTTAGCGCTTACTTCAATCCGGTGTCCCCGTTTCACTTTTGCCAAGTCATAAAAGACAGCCGGACCGTTCGTATCATCTAAATGTCCTGCCAAAATGACATTGCCGGTCTGATTCGCTTTGGCGCCATATCGGTACCAACCGACTTGATCCGTCTGCTCCGGAACATTCATCCGTCCTTTAGCATCTTTTCCAACGACTTCAATTTTTGCATTCACATCGATCGCCGGGATCTTCAAACGATTCGGGATGAATGTTTCGACTGCTTCTGTCTTTGCGTCAGACTTTAGTGCCGGTGACTCGACGACAGGTGTTGCCGGTTCCACAGAGCGTGGAGGCGAAGTTTCCTCCGCTCCGCCGCATCCTGCAAGCAACACGGTGAGTAACAATAAGAGATTACGCGTTTTGTTTACGACGGACGACATAAGCTGTCCCAACCAGCGCTGCTCCAGCAAGTGCTACGAGTGCCCAAGTTGTTGCCATTGATGACGTTTCCGTTGTTCCGCCAAGACCAGTGTCAGGCATCGCTGCCATTTCACCGCCGTCCGGAATCAAGAGAACGTCAAATGCCGGTTCTCCTTCAAGTAAACCGATTGCGAGTGCTGTATAGTTTTTACCGCTGTCGAGCTTGATGCCGTCGAGTGCTTTGACGACATCCGTCGCACCGGCTGGTCGTACTTCAAGGTCATACGTTCCGGCATCGAGTGTGCCGTAGTCTGAGACTTTCGAGAATTCAAGGTCGCTGAAGAGTGGATCTCCGCCTTTTGGTGCGACGTCAACAGCTGGTGCATCCGGTGCAAAGTGAGCGACACGGACCATTGATTTGCCGTCTTCCCCTTTGCCGTTATCTTCCATGACGGCGAGTTTGATATCTGCCAATTTACCGATTGCAGCTACAGAATAGAATTTTCCAGCTTCGATATTGAGTGTTTGAGAAAGTACAGGATCCTTTGTTGTACCGGCTGCGAAGACTTCTACTTTATGTTCTCCGGCTGGGAGTGTGAGATAGTCAGTGACTGCTTTGAATTCTGCTCCGGATACCGCTTTTTTGCCATCGACGGCGATATCCACTGCTGGAGCATCAGGTGAAGCATGAATTACACGAACCATTGCATCGTCCGCCGCGCCTACCGGGAGCACAAAAAGTGCGAATAGCAAAGCAGCTGTGACGAAAGATAAGAGTTTCTTCATCTTTTTTCCACCTTTCATGTCATGATGTATTCCGCTCTCAAACCAACAAATCCGTTTACTGCAGAACTATTACTTCTGTCCAAAAAATATTTTTATCGTGGTGACATCTTAAATTTAAAATAATATTTTTGGGCTGTAAATATCTGAGTGTGCTGATGTTGAGGACAACAGCACATTGCGTTTTCGCTTGAACTGGATGGAATAATCGTTGCCCGGAAAAAAAGGTCAGATTCCGCAAAAACGGATCTGACCTTTTTGTTATCGTTTATTTAATGAACCCGATCATCATTTCACGCAAGACTTTTGCAGCTGCGATTGCCGTCATATCCGATTGATCGTACGCCGGACAAACCTCGACGAGATCGGCTCCGATAACGTCGACATCGGCACGGGCGATCATATGGACGACTTCAAGTAATTCCTTTGTCGTCACGCCGCCGATTTCCTGCGTGCCTGTTCCCGGTGCCGCTGACGGATCAAGGACATCGATATCGATCGTCACGTAGACCTTTTTACCGGCAAGCTTTGGTAAAACGGCTTTCAACGGTTCAACGATTTCGTATTTGAACAGGTTGTAACCGGACGTTTTCGCCCATTCAAACTCTTCTTTCATCCCTGAACGAATCCCGAATGAATAACAGTTTTCCGGTCCAATTAAGTTCGCAATCTTTTTAAGCGGTGTCGAGTGTGACAACGGTTCGCCTTCATACGAATCGCGTAAATCCGTATGCGCATCAAAATGCAGAACGACAAAATCATCGTAATGTTTATCAAAGGCTTTGACGACCGGCCACGTAACGAGGTGTTCGCCGCCCATTCCAAGCGGGAACTTGCCTGCCGTCAATAACGAGTCGACGTATTCTTCAATCATATCAAGTGATTTTTGCGCATTCCCGAACGGCAACGGGATGTCACCGGCGTCAAATAATTTTGCATCGGCGATATCGCCATCAAGATACGGACTGTATTCTTCGAGTCCGAGTGAGACTTCACGGATCCGGGCCGGACCAAACCGTGAACCGGGACGGAAACTGACCGTCCAGTCCATCGGCATACCGTACAACACACCTTTTGCATCTTCGTGAGTCGGTTGACTCGCGATAAACACTTTACCTGAATAAGCTTCATCAAAACGCATCATTATTCCTCCAGTCATAGAAAGGAGTGCCCCTAAAAACGGAACACTCCTGACGTACAATTAAATCGTTAAATCTTTGACGAACTTCGGTAGCGCGAATGCAGCTGTATGAAGTTCCGGTGTATAATATTTCGTTTCGATCTCGTGGAAACGCTCTGGTGCGACTGCGAGCGGATCATGTTTTTTCGATCCGATCGTAAATGTCCACAGACCGCTCGGATACGTCGGAACGTTAGCGATGTAGAGTTTTGTAATCGGGAAGATTTCTTTCACGTCACGTTGTACATCACGGATTAACTCCGGTGTGAACCATGGGTTATCCGACTGAGCGACGAAAATACCGTCTTCTTTTAATGCTTTCGAGATTCCAGAATAGAATCCTTTTGTGAACAGGTTGACGGCCGGACCGACCGGTTCTGTCGAATCGACCATGATGACGTCATACTCATTGACCGCTTCTGCAATATGCATGAACCCGTCTCCAACGATGACTTCAACACGGGCGTCATCGAGACCACCTGCGATGTTTGGTAAATATTTTTTCGAGTATTCGATGACTTTTCCGTCGATTTCGACAAGAACAGCCTTCTCAACAGATGGATGCTTCAAGACTTCACGGATGACTCCGCCGTCTCCTCCACCGACGACCAAAACAGATTTTGGATTCGGGTGTGTGAAGAGTGGGACGTGTGCGACCATTTCGTGATAAACAAACTCATCACGATCTGTCGTCATGACCATTCCGTCAAGTAACAACATTGTACCGAACTCGTCCGTCTCAACCATCTCCAGGCGTTGAAACTCCGTTTGTTCGCTCTCATAAACGTGGTTGACACGGAATGTGATACCGTAATCTTCCGTTTGGTGTTCCGTGAACCATAACTTTAATTTTTGTTCCATTTGCGATAGAACCCCTTTCTTTCATCAAGACAAAAGTTGTTCGTATGCGAGTGGCGTTTACGGCGCTTCTTAATCATACAAATGCGAGTATACCGGACTTTGAAAGAAACTTCTATATAATTCGAAAAAATCCGCCTGTTTTTTTAGTCGACGAACGTGACGATTTCATCGAGGCACCGGCGCTGTTTCGCCCGTTTCGGTTCATCCGCCCGATAACCGAATGCGACCATGACCGGCACAGTGAAAGCAGACCGGTCAAGCACACCGTGCCGTTCGAGAATTTGTTCGACGGCCTGTTGGTCGAACCCTTCGATCGGACACGAGTCGATGCCGATCTGTGCTGCTGTCGACATCATGTTCCCGAGGGCAATATAAGCTTGTTTCGCTGACCAATCAGCCATCGCTTTTTCGTTGTTTCCAATCTTGAAATCTTCTTCGAGGAACAAACCGTACCGTTTCGTCCGGCCGGCTTTCGCTTCATCCGACAGACCGAGTAGATCCATCATATGTGTAACATGCGCCCCGTTCGGTTGCATCTGTTCCCCCGTCCGGGCCAGGAAAATCACATAGTAGCTCGCTGTCGGCAATTGTCCTTGCGCTCCCCAGGAGACCTCACGAATTTCATTTCGAACGGATTCATTTTGAATGACAAGCAGATTCCATGGTTCGTATCCGAAAGAGCTTGGGGAAAGTCGTGCTGTCTCCAAAATAAATGAAAAATCGTCTTCAGTTATTTTTTTCGTCGGATCAAAGGATTTCGTCGCATGGCGGAACTGGAAAGCTTCGATAATCTGTTGTTTTGTCTGGTCGTGGTTCATGAGTGATTCCTCCTACATAATATGATGACTACCTGATACGATATCAAACCCGTTTCACTCCGTCTGTTTTTTTGCTTCATCGATGTATCTTAAGTGCATGTTACAAAACAGGAGAAGCGGGAAATAATAAATAATCCACTTGATTTCATTCTTTCGGTCGTGTTCATTCAGCCCCGTCATTTCAGGTTTTTTTCAGCTTAATATTACTTTGTTCATCACGCTTTCCCTTTCCATCATTACCCATTTCTGTTTGCTAGTTCTGTTCATCTTTGTTACGGTAAGAACTTGCGTGATAAGGTTTTGTTTTTAAATGACACGGGTATTATTAATGTCGTTGTCTAAACGGATTACAAAACTACATGTAAAATTCGAAAGAAGGTGTTGATCACGATGGAAAATAAACGAAAAAGTAAAATTACGAATGTCTTTATCATCTCTGTCATTTTCTGTGTGCTCTTTACCATATGGGGAATCTTGCCTGAATCACTCATTGGTGCCGCAAATCTCGGAAATGTCACAGGCATCGCCCAAAGCTTTGTTTCGAACGGCTTCGGCTGGCTTTATCTTTTTGGTATGAGTGCCTTTTTATTAATTGCTATCTTTCTCATTTTTTCCCGTTTCGGCTCAATCCGACTCGGTAAAGATTCCGATCGTCCGGAATACGGTTTAATTTCCTGGTTCGCGATGCTGTTCAGTGCCGGTATGGGGATTGGTTTAGTCTTTTGGGGTGTCTCAGAACCACTGACCCATTTTCATACCCCCCCGGTCGCGACAAACGACCTGACAGATGCTGCTCCACTCGCCATGCGTTATTCCTTTTTCCACTGGGGTCTGCATCCGTGGGCACTCTATGCGGTCGTCGCCCTCGCCATCGCTTACTCGACGTTCCGTAAAGGACGTCCGGCCACAATCGGTGATACCGTTGCTTCCCTGATGAAACCGAAGTACGAAGCGGCCGGTAAAGGAACGGTTGAAGTACTTGCCATCGTCGCAACTGCATTTGGTGTTGCCACGTCACTCGGTCTCGGAGCCCAACAAATTTCAGGTGGACTTCACTTCCTTGTCGACGGCATCCCGAACTCCTTCATGACCCAATTAATCATCATTTTAGTCGTATCCGTCCTCTATATGATGAGTGCCGCTTCCGGTCTTGATAAAGGAATCGTCCGCTTGAGCAACGCCAATATTGTCTTGGCGATCCTCTTGATGGTTGGGGTTCTGTTCCTCGGACCGTTCAGCTTCATCATGGATCTGTTTGTTCAAACGACAGGTGCTTACTTGCAAAACCTACCGACAATGAGCTTCCGGGCGTCAGCCTTCAATCCCGATGAACGAGGATGGATCAATGACTGGACAATCTTCTACTGGGCATGGTGGATTTCCTGGTCGCCGTTCGTCGGAACGTTCATCGCCCGTGTCTCAAAAGGACGGACGATTCGTGAGTTCGTTCTTGGTATCATGCTCGTACCGACGATTTTCGGTTTACTGTGGTTCTCCGTCTTCGGTGGATCCGCGATCTGGAACGAACTGTTCAATAATGTTGATCTCATTTCAACGGTCAACGAAAAAGGGGTCGAAACCGGTATGTTCGCCTTGTTCGAAACATTCGGTGGTCTCGGAACATTCCTCAGTATCATTGCTGTCTTCTTGATCACGACGTTCTTCATCACGTCTGCCGACTCCGCGACATATGTCCTTGGGATGTTATCTTCCGGCGGTAGTCTGTTGCCGAGTCTCCGCATCAAGTTGACTTGGGGAATCATCCAGTCATCGATTGCAGCTGTTCTCCTGTACTCAGGTGGACTCAGCGCCTTGCAGGCCGCAGCCGTTCTTGCCGCCTTCCCGTTCATCTTCGTCGTCGGGATGATGGTCATTGCCCTGTTCATGGATCTGTCCAATGAACCGGACGCTGCGAAATCAGCCGACGAGTTGAAAAAAGAAGCCTAACTGCAGTCAGACCCTGTCTTCCGTCATGCGGAAGTCAGGGTCTTTTTGGTATGCTGAATATAAGAAAAGGGGTGAGGACTTGCGCGTCAAGAAAAAATGGTTTATTCCCATCGGCATTCTCGCTCTCAGCAGCTGGTTTTTGTACCGGGAAAATAATCAAATCGACACGACGGCAGTAACGGTTCAATCGGATAAATTACCTGCCGCGTTTAATGACTATAAGATTTTACAGATTGCCGATTTGCATGGTAAATCCTTTGGTTCCCGTCAAAAGGTTCTTTTGAAAAAAGTGAATAAACTGCAGCCGGATGTCATCTTAATGACGGGTGACTTGATTGATTCCAGACGAAACGGAGAAGAAGAAGCCCTCCTGCTGATGAAACAACTGACACCGGACTATCCGGTTTATTTCGTGACAGGCAATCATGAAGTCCGTCTGAATTTGACGATTTTACCGAAGCTTGAACGACTTGGTGTCACCGTTCTTCGCAATACGTCCGTTCCGCTTGAACGAGACGGTCAGTTCATTGAGTTGCTTGGAATTGACGATCCGACGACGACCCGCTGGAGTGACGGACTGCAGGAGCCGGATGGCATCCGGCAAAGCCTCGATCAAGCCCAGTCGACCGCCGACACACGTGCCTTCCAGCTGTTGATGGCGCACCGCCCGGAATATTTACCATTGTACGCGGAACGAAAAATCGATTTGGTGTTATCCGGTCATGCCCACGGCGGACAGATCCGGTTGCCGTTCACGGACGGCATGTATGCTCCCGGTCAAGGATTTTTCCCTGAACTGACAGCCGGACAGCATGAAATGGAAAAAACACGGCTGATCATCAGCCGTGGGCTCGGCAACAGCTTATTTCCGTTCCGAATCTTTAATCACCCCGAATTGATTGTCGTGACGTTACGCAAATAATCAATCAAAAAAAAGTGCCAACTCTTTCACAGAGTCGGCACTTTTATTTTAAGCGAGTGCTTCATGCAATTCCGGTTCAGCATTTTGCCACATCTCCGGTTTGTGTGTTTGCAGGAAATCGCGCAACAAGTGTTTCGATGTCTCGTCCATATGATCGACGACAATCCGTCCTTTTAACGATTTATCCATCTTATTGACATGATCTGCTAAAATCTTAAAGCCGCGTCGTGCTTCGACATCAACTAACAGGTCACATGCTGCGACGCCACCGTAATAAAATCCTTCCGGTTTCCGGCCGACCGTCACCCAAACGATCCAGTACAGCTTCCCGTTTGGTGAATCCGCCTTGTCCGTCGTGAATTTAATCCGTTTCTCGATGGCTGCCTTCGCATGCATTGCACCCATATCGATATAGGCTTCACCGTCTTCCGGTGAGATGATGACCGGTGACATGCTGTTCAGACTAAGTGTTCCGACACCAAATCCGCCATGCCCGTCCGTTGAGTTATCTGAAATGATATTGAAGTTAATTTTCTTTTCCATCGTTTACTTGTCCCCTTTTACTACTGTTGCTTCTATCATACCGCATCCAACAGTCGGTGCAAGCCTTCGTTTACCGTTTGAGTATCTCGAGCTGCTCCCGGGTGACACGACGGATCGTTGGTAACCGCAGACATTCGAGGGACGTGAGCTCTTCGTGAGCGGGTGGATTCAGCTCTTCCAGTTGCACCAATGCCCGGTCATACAATGTTTGCGAGGCACGACCGAACAGAACAATCCGCTCCAGTGATGAACATTTCGAACGAATCGCCCGTAATTGCTTGGCCAGTTCCCGAATCCGCTCTGCCAACTCGTCTTCGATGTCAGGTGTCGGTTTACGATTTTGAAAAATCGGTTTGAAGCGGTCCTCATCCCGAAGCAACGTCAACATCCCGTAGCGTTTTGCTTCTTCATTTCCGACAAGCGCTGCCAATTCCTTATCCGTTACGAGCCGTCCAAACGGAATATTTTGATCAAACAAAACATCTGCGACTTCGAGACCTTTTGCGCCTGATAACGGGTATGTGTTGTCTTCTGGTAAAGCGCGGTCAAAAATCAGTAGCGTATGGATTTTTTTACGAATCACCGGTTCCATTTCCATGCTCTCACCTCATCCTCATCATTTCTTAAGTACCTATTTCTTGCTTCCGACAGACTACTCCTGTTCTATACCCATCTTTTCCAATTTCCATGTACGGTTTGACGGAACCCGGGTGACGTACGGTATACTGATGGCGTATTGTACTTATGCCAGAAGGAGGAATTTTACATGCCTTACGTTACCGTAAAAATGTTAGCCGGACGCACGGTGGAACAAAAACGCGCATTGATCGAGAAAGTCACAGCGGCCGTTTCTGAATCCGTCGATGCACCAAAAGAAAATATCACCGTTTTCATCGAAGAGATGGAAAAAACCGATTACGGTCAAGCCGGCGTCATGTTTTCTGACAAATAAACACTCTTCAGGAGGAATGATCTAATCCATCGTTCCTCCTGTTCCATATACTTATGACAGAAAGGATGAATCATCATGGCAACCTTCAGCTTACTGGGTGCGACAGGACGAACCGGTCGACCGTTGCTTGATCTTTTGCTCGAAGAAGGGCATAAGGTCCAAGCCCTCGTCCGTTCAAGACAACACGAATTACCGCACCATCCCAACCTGACAATTTTGGAAGGTGATGCGACGGATGCTGATGCTTTGGAACGTGTCATTCAAGGGACGAGCGCCGTCTTCAGTTGTTTAGGAACGGATCAAAAACAGATTCTTTCGGTCGCCGTACCGCATCTCGTCACGAAGATGAAAGAACAGCAGATCGAACGAATTGTCTTCGTCGGGACAGCCGGCATCCTTGATGCTTCGGAAGAGCCGGGAAAATACCGGTTCCAGTCCAGTGAATCCCGCCGGCGCTCGACGATTGCGGCTGAAGACCATCTGAAAGCGTATTTAACGTTAAAGGATGCGGATGTCGACTATACGATCATTTGCCCGACACAACTCGTCGAAGAAGATGCAATCGAGGACGTCTTGATTGAATCCAATCGATTCACGCATGAAACCGGACCGATTCCAAGAATGAATGTCGCCCGCTTCGCTTACGAAGTGTACGCCGAAGGACTGTTCCATCATGAACGGGTCGGTATTGCTTCACGCGGCTAAAAATAGTAGAAACCAAAAGCAGGACCCGATTTCTAGTCGGGTCCTGCTTTGTTTAAGAAATGACAGCTCTGCCAGTCGTATACGATTTAGAGTAAGATACTGACGACGATTGCCGTCAAGACACTGACGAGTGTTGCTCCGTAAAGTAATTTCAGTCCGAAGCTCGCTGCAACACTTCCTTGACGATCGTCGAGTCCTTTGACAGCACCCGCGATGATCCCGATTGACGAGAAATTGGCGAATGAAATCAAGAAAACGGAAACGATTCCAAGTGTCCGTGCCGAGAATTCTTTTGCGTATTCAGGCAGGCTGAGCATCGCGACGAATTCGTTTGTAATCAATTTCGTGGCCATGATACTACCGGCACTGACTGCTTCCGCCCATGGAATCCCCATGATGAAAGCGAATGGTGCGAAGATGTAACCGAGAATATCCTGGAACGAGATACCGAGAACCATCAAGAAGATATCGTTGACCATGCCGATCAAAGCATTGTATCCGATCAACATCGCACCGACGATGATGGCAACTTTGAATCCATCCACGATGTATTCGCCGAGCATTTCGAAGAACGTTTGTTTTTCTTCAACGATTTCCAAAATGTCTTCTTTTGGATCAACTGTATACGGATTGATGATTGAAACGATCATGAATCCACCAAATAAGTTCAAGACGATTGCTGTGACGACATATTTCGGTTCGACCATCGTCATGTATGCACCGACGATTGACATTGAAACCGTCGACATCGCCGACGCACATAATGTATACAAACGATTCGGCGGTAATTTACCGATTTGCTTTTTAACCGTAATGAAAACTTCTGATTGACCGATTGCTGCTGATGCTACGGCGTTATATGACTCAAGTCGTCCCATTCCGTTAATTTTCGAAAGGACGAACCCGACTCCGCGCATTAAGAGCGGCAGGATTTTCGTGAACTGCAAAATTCCGATTAAAGCCGAGATGAAAACGATTGGCAACAGGACGTTGATGAAAAATGGTTGCGCGCCTTCATTCGCTAATCCACCGAAGACGAAGTTGATGCCGATCGCGGCATAACTGAGCAATTTTTCGAACACTTGAGCGATCCCTTTAATGACGATATAGCCGAATGACGTGTTCAACAGAATATATCCCAGGACAAGCTGAAGCACTAGCATGACCGCAAGCGGTTTCAATTTGATGCTTTTACGATTACTGCTGACAAGGTATGCCAAACCAAACACGATGACAAGTCCCAGTATTGCGATTAAATATTTCACGAACTATCCCTCAATCCATAGTTTATTTTATCAGTTGTACATAAGTACGAGGTCTGACGTTCAATCTCTTTCCCAAGTACTACAATAATCAACATTCGGAAGAACTGCAAGGGGTAAAGTTCATTTAGTAACCGCTTTCGTCATTTTCATAAACTTTCAATACAATGTTTTCCATCCGTTCCCGAACATTGCCCTGACTGATGTTTGCCTTCCCATATGCTTTCCAACCGGGATAAACATTGAGGGTGTCCGGTTCAAAGTCAAAAACAGCTGTTAAATCCCATTTCCGATCGTACGAAAATCCACTGTATGCAATATATTCAGCTAAAAATTGATCTGCTGCTTCGACCGATTCAAGCAACACCAGATTTAATCGGCAATGGGCGACATCTGCTTCAATGGGTCCAACACAGCCACTAATCCAATCGACTACGTTATACTTTTCAGCTGATTCGTATAACACATTGACCGGATGAAAATCACGGTGGATGAATCGAACTTGTTGACTCGTTGCCGGCGGTTCTGCCACAGCCCGTTGCCACATCTCCTTTTGAACTGCCCAAAAAGGAACCGTTCGCTTTGTCACGTATGGTGCATACTGGTACCGGGCTTCTGGAACCGGCAGTTGATGAATCGCAACTAACGTTTTTGCCAATTGTTTGAGGTACGCTCGATTTAACGGTTCGAGTCGGACTTCTCCCGGTAAACACGTCATTTGAATCCATGGGGGAATCTCCCCCTCCCACGTCAATTGATAATTTTCGACATCCGGTCCTAATCTACCGGTCGCCCGTAACGCAAAGACCTCGTGCGCGACGAGGTCCGGTTCCTGCTCTAGCCAGGCAGGATTGGTATGAATTCGAAAAACACTATCCCCCGCTCGAAACACGTACGAGGAAGTCGCTCCTTTTAAAGGGATAACCGCTTTCCCTTCCAAGCCGGCATACTTTAAGATGGTTGCGATGATATTGTTCATATTTCTTCTCCAAGTAACAATTGATCGATTTGCATCTTCTCGTTCGCAAATTCCCGTAAGTCATGCAGGATTTCCTGCGGGAAAAATAGCTTTTCATCCGTTTGCCGTGAGTTGGCAATCGCTTGAACAAGCGGTGAGACTTGCGAAATCTCTTTCATCTGACCATTTTTCATCTGCAGCATGATCGGTTGTTTACTGATTTCGCCATTATCTCCATATAAGTCGTACGGCAGGCGGCTGAGCTTGTCTTCGAGCAGATAATAAGTGGGATCGAGCCCGATTTTTTCAAATAACGTACACAGTTTCTCATGGACAAGGGCGCGTTTTTCTGCCGGATAATCGACGTATTTAAATAATTTCCGGTCAACGAACCGTCGCGCCAGATCACTTAACACCGTATCCTCTTCTTCCGCCCACTGTTGGAAGTAGAAATAGACGATGGTTTCGTCTAGTGCCAGATAGTTTTTTAAGGACATCTCCTTCGTAAAGAGCGGACTTAAATGAACCGGATCAATCGTAAACGCGTACTCGCTCGTATACAGTTCTTTTGCCCGTTCAAGAATCGCTTTTAATAAATAGTCGCTCGACCGTGTGACCGGATGGAGATAGACCTGCCAGTACATCTGATAACGGCGCATGATGTAATCTTCGATCGAGTGCATCCCGGATTGCTTGACGACCATCTGATTCGGTGCCGGACGCAGGACACGCAGCATCCGTTCGAGATCAAACTTTCCGTAGCTGACACCGGCAAAATGGGCATCCCGCAACAAGTAATCCATCCGGTCGACATCAAGCTGGGAACTGATCATCGTCACAAGCAATTGATTCGGATGGGTTTTATTGATGATTGAGGCGACTTCTTCCGCAAACCCTTCCCCGACCTGATCGAGGACCTGTTTGATTTCCGTATCCCCGAGGATGATTCGTTCTGTCCATTCTTCGTGATCGACACCAAAGACGTTTTCGAAAGCATGGGAGAACGGTCCGTGCCCGACGTCGTGTAACAGGGCCGCGACCAGTGTCAGCTCCCGGTACTGGTCGTCCCAGTCCGCCCGGCCGTTAAAGACGTCAATCAGTTGCCGGGTAATCTCATATACACCAAGCGAATGATGGAACCGTGTGTGCTCCGCTCCATGAAATGTCAAAAATGACGTTCCCAGTTGTTTGATCCGGCGCAAACGCTGAAATTCCTTCGTTCCGATCAATTGCCAGATCAATTGGTCGCTGACATAGATATAGCGATGAACGGGATCTTTGAATACTTTCGTTTCCTTTAATTGTCCCAGTGACTGATACATACACTCTCTCCTTTAATGGCTCGTTCTCTGTCGTTATAGTTCATAGTTCGGTTTGAAACGGTCCGTTCCTGTTGCTTCACTGGCTTCTTATTAAAAAGTTTACATTGTCGTATGCTATAATAATGTCGCAAATCTAGAAAAAAAGGAACGAGCCTATGGGAATCGAACTCTTAAAACAAGAACATTATCGTATTTTTGATCAAACGTCACTCGGAAACACCTTTCATGCCACACAATCGTTTGCGATGGACGATACATTGTGCGCCTCCGTCGCTACAGAAGGTGCCGCCATCCGTTCCTGGGTCCACCACGAAACGGTTGTCCTCGGGATTCAAGATGCACGCCTCCCTCACCTCGATGATGGGATCGACGTCTTACACGCCCATGGTTTCCAGCCGGTCATCCGCAATTCCGGCGGGCTTGCCGTTGTCCTTGATGCCGGTGTTCTGAACATCTCGCTTGTCCTTCCAGAACGTGGCGGAATCGATATCGACAGCGGTTATGAAGCGATGCTCGCACTTGTCCGTCGGATGTTCGCCGAAGAGACCGATGCTATCAATGCCGGCGAAGTCGTCGGATCCTATTGTCCGGGATCGTATGATTTATCGATTGCCGGCAAAAAGTTTGCTGGGATTTCACAGCGGCGTGTCCGCGGTGGCGTCGCCGTTCAAATTTATCTCTGCGTGAACGGCAGTGGCAGTGCCCGGGCGCAACTTGTCCGTGATTTTTATGCTGCCGCCCTGCAAGGGGAAACGACCAAGTTCGTGTATCCGACAGTCGTTCCGGAAACAATGGCCTCTTTAGAAGAGCTATTGCAACGTCCTTTGACGGTCGAAGACTGCTTGGTACGTGTTTACCGCTCTTTGATGGAACTTGGCGCGACACTCACGCCGTCTGTCCTGAGCGAAGTCGAAAACGAACGCTTCGGTGTAAACCTGGGTCGGATGTTGGATCGAAATGAAAAAGTCCTAGGTTGATAAAGGAGAGAACGAACATGGTACGTTTTATTACTGACAGCGGTGCCGATGCACCCAAAGAATTACTCGACGCGTACGGCTTCACGGTGATGCCGTTCGGCGTATTGATTGACGAAGAAACATTTTTCGACGGCGAATCGATTTCACCGGTCGAACTATATGAAAAAATGCGGAACGGGGCGGCACCAAAGACGTTTCAGGTCGAAGTGTCACGGATGGTCGAAGTCTTTACAGAACACTTTAAACAAGGTGAACCGTTTCTCTATCTGGCATTTTCCAGTGAATTGTCCGGGACGTATCAAACGGCGACGATGCTCGCAGCAGAACTTGCTGAAACGTATCCGGATGTCCCCTATGCGATCATCAATACGAAAACAGCCTCGACCGGTCAAGGACTGTTCGTGTTAGATGTCGCTGAGTTTTCAAAGACACACAACTTCGAAGAAACCAAAGCGTATGCCGAGCAAAAAGTAAATACAATCCGTCATTTGTTTACGGTTGAATCGCTGGAATACCTGATGCGCGGCGGCCGTGTTTCGCGGGCCAGTGCCTTCATCGGCGGTCTGCTGTCGATTCTTCCGCTTTTGACGGTCGAAGACGGGAAACTGATTCCGAAAGAAAAGATCCGCGGTCAGAAAAAAGTCATGAACCGGATTGTCGAATGGATGGAAGAAGCACGTCCATCCATTGATGGACACCGGATCATCATCGGTCATGGCGATTCAATCGAACGGGCGGAACAACTGAAACAGTTGATCGAAGCCCAATTCTCACCGAGTGAAGTCTTGATTACGATTGCCGGAGCGGCGATCGGTTCTCACACTGGTCCCGGATTAATCGTCATCGGCTATGATTTACCGGCCTGATTCGTCATTAAAAAAATCCGAATGTCCCCACCTCTTCTTATTGACAGAGGGATGGGAGCATTCGGATTTTTTTGTACTTTATTCATAATCTATGATTTACGAAACCTGTTAAATTATGTTCGGTTTCATTCAGATTTTCCTGATGCGACCGGCTCTCCTTGATTCAAGTTGACCGTCAATGGTTTCGCCGTTCCTTTACCCGAGAAGTTTTCAATCAAGTCTTTCACATCGATGCCGGATGACGCTTTAAGCGTCTCCTGTAACGAGGCCATCAAGTCGGTCGCGTATCCGGTCACCCGGTTTGCACCGCCGCCCTCGCCGCTCCCTGTATCAACGACTGTAATCTTGTCGATGTTGCCGAGTGGTGCCGCGACTTGTTTCGCATATTCCGGCATCATCCGGACGACCATATCGAGAATCGCCGCTTGTCCGAACTGTTCGAACGCTTGCGCGATTTTTTCTTTTGCTTCGGCCTCTGCAAGACCTTTCAGACGGATGATATCGGCTTCTGTTTCCCCTTGTGCCCGCTCTGCTTCCGCTTTGGCCAGACCATCAAGACGAATTCGTTCAGCGTCGGCTTTCGCAGAAGCTTCAATCCGGTATTTCGTGGCATCGGCTTCCGCATATTGTTTCGCCCGGTCGGCCTGGGCCGCCTGCTCGATGGAGTAACGGTCCGCGTCAGCTCGTTTTTTCACTTCCGCATCGTATTGTTTCTCACGGCGGAGAATTTCGCGTTCTTCGAGTTCAATTTGTTTCTGACGTTCGATGATTTTGATTTGCATTTGTTGTTCCGTGACTTCCTGCTGAGCGCGGGCATTCTCAAGATCATACGCTTGGTCGGCTTTTGCTTTCGCGATATCCTGCTCACGGCGGTAATCGGCCATCTTCAGCTGGTTTTCCTTTTCCGCTTCCGCAATTTCCGTCGCCCGTTCCAGTTCAGCTTTTTTCGCATCTTTTGAGGCTTCTGCCCGTTTAATCCGTGTTTCTTTTTCTGCATCGGCTGTTGCTATATCGGCATCGCGGCGGACCTGGGCAATGCGGGGTTTCCCGAGTGATTCCAAATAACCGTTCTTATCGCGGACGTCTTTGATCGTAAACGATACGATGATCAGTCCCATTTTCGCTAAATCCTGTGATGCGACACGTTGCACTTCCTGTGAGAATTTATCACGATTTTTGTAAATTTCTTCGACTGTCATCGAACCAAGAATCGAACGCAGGTGCCCTTCAAGGACTTCCCGCGCTTCGCCTTCGCGGTCTTCTTTTGATTTCCCGAGAAATTGTTCGGCTGCCGTCGCGATTTCCGAAATCGAGCTGCCGATTTTGATGATGGCTGTCCCGTCTGCCATGACCGGAACACCCTGCTCTGTATAGACTTCCGGTGTCGTCACTTCGAGCTTGCTCGACAGCAGACTGAGCGGGGATGCTTGCTGAAAGACAGGTAAGATAAACGCTCCGCCGCCACGGATGATTTTGACCCGGTTGCCGGATTCATCCGTGTTGACGGTCGGACTGTTCCCGAGATAACTCCCGGACACGATCAACGCTTCTTCCGGTCCGACTGTGCGGTACTTTGTGACGAATAAGGCGATCAGCGCTAAAATCAGTGCACCGGCTATGATTGCTACAATAATAATCGGATTCATGAAAACATCTCCTCTTTCCACTGCGTAGGATAGGTCATGACATGCGCCACGCCTTGTTTAATTTCAATGATGATGACTTTTGTTCCTTGTGCCAGAGCCGGACCTTCAAAAAGAACGGCGGATTTGGCAATTCGTCCTGACACATCATCGACGAGAATTTCACCGTAACCGTCCTCCGGAATCGGGAGGATGACGATGGCACTGCGTCCCTCAAGCGTCTGTTCCGAAAAACTGATGGATTGCTCCGCTTTCGCAAGCGGTACAAAAATGAATAAATGCAACAAAGACGTCAAGATGAGACTGATACCGGCACTGATTAGCAAAATAACAAGCGAACCAAGTAACGTCAGGTGTTCCAGCCCGAATCCGAAAGCGGACGTCAAAATGACAAAGGACAGGATTAACGTCGGATGAAAGATTTGATCGATGCCCGGAATCAAATCGGAAAAGACGACAGACAATAAAACGCCGCAGGCAGCAGCGGCAAGTGCATACAGATAAAGCGTACTAACGTCCATCTTCGGTCACCTCGATAAACGGATTCGATCCATACAGTTGCCGATAGGCTTGAAGATACGCATGTCGATTTTCTTCATATAACAATTCGGCTAATTCTTTCTCCCGTGGACTGTCTGCTTCCTGATACCGGCGGGCATACTTTTTTTGTGCCGCATAATGCCGCGCGAGCAAACTTTCGAGTGTCCGAGGGTTGTTTGATTCAGATACCGGCCGTGTATCTGAAAAAGATCGTTTTTTCATCCGACTGCTCCTCTCTTCTGTGCTGAGCTCCTCTTTATTTACGGTTTACTTTTGGAAATAGTTTCAAAATGACTGATTTTTTCTGACAACATTTTTTCCAAATACGGTCTTCAACAAAAAAAACCGATTCCCTCAAAGAGGAATCGGCTTCAGCGAATCTATCTTTTTATTGTGTTCTGCGCACAATCAGTAATGTATAGACGAGCAGTGCCAGACAATCGAGCGTCATGATGATCAAGCCCATCGGTAACGCCGACTCTTCCCCCATCACGCCGACAAGCGGTGAGACAAGTGAGCCGACAAGCATCGGTAACAAACCGAGCAACGCGGACGCACTTCCTGCTGTCGAACCATAATTCTGCATTGCCAAGGTAAAACCGAGCGTCGAAATCATCCCGACACTCGAGACGACGAAGAACAGCGGAATCATGACGAGAATCAAGGAATCGGATAACGTCAGGGCAAGAAACAGACAGATTCCGGCCATAGCGACGACTGTCAAGGCAATCCGCATCATCTTTTCACTGTCGACGCGTCCGGCCAACCGTCCGGCAGTTTGTGCTGCCAAAATGATTCCGATGCCGTTCAGACCAAACAGGAAACTGAATTGTTGCGGGCTTGCGCCGTAGATGTTTTGTAAGACGAACGGTGAACCGGAAATATAAGCGAACATCGCGCCCATGGCAAAGGCTTGGGCAAAGGCATACCCGATGAAGGTCCGGTCCGATAACAGCCGTCCAAACGTTTGGAACGTCGTCTTCAAATTCCCTTCAACCCGGTGATGGACAGGCAGGGTTTCCGGCAACCGGAACGCCACGGCAATCAGCATTAACGTACTTAAGACGGCCAGCAGATAAAAGACGATACGCCAATCGCCGAACCGTAAAATCTGTCCGCCGATGATCGGTGCCAGAATCGGTGCCGTTCCGTTGACCAGTGATAATGCCGCAAAAAACTTCGTCAGTTCGGGTCCTTCGAATAAATCGCGGACAATCGCCCGTGAAATGACGATTCCCGATGCACCGGCTGCGCCTTGGACAAACCGCAGTGCAATCAGCACTTCAATCGTTGGCGCAAAGGCACAGGCAAGTGATGCCAGTAAATACGCAGATAACGCCAGGAGCAACGGACGTTTCCGTCCCCGGACATCACTGAGCGGACCGACGATGATCTGCCCGAGTGCCATCCCGAGCATACAGGCCGTCAAGCTGAGTTGAATCGAGGAAGCACTGGCGCCAAATGAACGCGACATATCGGGAAATGCCGGTAAATACATGTCAATCGACAGTGGACCGAGTGCGGCGAGTGATCCTAAAATCAGGATTAGAGTCAATCGTTTCGTTTGAATCGGTGAAGTGTTCGTCATGTTTTTCCTCCTTTATTTAAGATGTCACATAATCCAAATCGTGTAAGACATACGCCAGGAAAAAGACGACGGATGGATTTTCATAGACCGTTTGGACTTTCTTCAACTGGGCCCGGTAACCGGTCTCATATTCCACACCATTCAATTTCCGTTCCATATTCATCTTGATCAACGCATCGAGCTTATCGACGACATCAACCATCTGTCCTTCGTACGTCTCGTCTTTCGCTTCGACGACGAACCGATGAAATTCTTTTCGCATTGAAGACGGCAACAGATTAATCAACGCTTCGCCTTCCGTTCGCTCATAGGCTTCAAAAGCCGCTGCCGTGACCGGCGTCGCATGCTTGACGGGACCGAGGACGTCACCTGTCGTCCCTTCGACCAAATCATGACATAACAGACGCGACACGACTTCTGCCGTATTGATGTTGACTCCGTACTTTTTGGACTCAATCAAGCCGTTAAACAATCCGAGTGACGCTGCGCGAAACGCATGGGTTGCATCATTGTCATCAATCGTATTGAATCGTCCTTTCCAGCGGCGGATCGTATCCATCATCAAGACGTTATCGATGAAACGCGACATATCATCTTTTGCCCAAACTGATGCGGTTAACGTCCGGATGGCAGGCGACGGATGGATTTCGAGTGCCGCTTTGAGCTCATTCGTCTTCGCAAGGAAAAATGCGGATCCCGTTACTTCCGCTTCCCTCTTCGCAAACAACATCGCATCAAATGTATCAATCGCTTCGACAAGCTGTCCTTCCGGCGAGTCATCTTCTGCGAACACCAGATAATTCGTAAAATCCGGTTGAAGGGACTTCGACAGCAACGCTACGAGTTTTTCACTCGCCTGCCGCTCCATCGCCTGGATGTGCGCATGCAAGGTCGGTTCTTTTTTTGTCCGGTGTTTAATCGGTCCTGTGATGACCTCATTCATATCGTGGAACAGGGCTTTCCCGAGTAACGTCAACCGATCGTATTTGATGTCTGTCGCCTCTTCTTCAAGATAACTCGCCATCAAACTGAATAACGCGACGCGGAAGCTGTGACTTGCCGCATTATCTGGAAAACGTGGTGCGTATTCATCCCAGCGCGGGACATTTTGCATCCGTGTCAGCATACGAATAAAATTACCGTTTTGCATTGTCATCTCTCCTCATAAAAAACGGACAGAGGAATGATGACCCTGTCCGTTTCGAATTATTATTTGTCTGTTTTCGGACCGCTTCTGAACCAACCGAGTACTAAAATCAAGGCGAGGACGACCCAGAAAATCGTCTGCCAAAGCGTACTTTCCGGAAATTCATGCGGTAAAACGTGAATCGACGGATGCGCAAGCGTCATAACGACCAACTTGACGCCGACCCAGGCAACAAGCCAAAAGGCCGCTTCTTCGATACCTGGTCGTTTTTGTAACAAGACAACAAACCAGCTGGCAAAGTAACGCATGATGACAAGTCCGATGATTCCGCTGAAGAAGACAACCCAGAATTGTCCTGTGTTCAAACCGCCAATTGTTCCGCCAATCATCGGTAACGTCGTTGCCATCGCAACGGCTGCAAGCGTTGAATCGACCGCAAACGCCAAGTCGGAGAATTCGACTTTGACGACTGTCCACCAGAAATTCGGTGATGCTTTTTTAGCAGAAGCGGACTCCGGAATCTGATGTTTGTTCGAACGGGCTTCAACAATCCCCTTGAACGCCACATAGAACAAATAAATGGCGCCGAGCGCCTGCAACTCCCAAATCGTCGCTAAGTACGACGCAAAGAAAATCGCGACGAAACGCAGGACAAGTGCTCCGATCAATCCATAAAACAGTGCTTTTTTACGTTGATCGTCCGGTAACGGACGCACGAGAACAGCCATGACCATGGCGTTATCGGCTGACAGCAGACCTTGTAAGATGATTAAAACAAGTCCAACCGTCGCATACTGTGTAATTAATCCAATATCCATAAAAACGAATCCCCTTTTTGTTCAGTAAGTTTATTATAAGGCCGCTTATCTAAAAGCAAAAGACTGAACACTTGAATCTGACTGTTCTTTTTACCCGAACTTCCGGATGATTAGACAAAAAAAGACTCCCCCGGAAGGAGAGCCTGATGAAGATTACAGATTTTTTTCGACTTTCTTTTCAGCATCGGGATTTGATTTCGTCTTTGGAGAAGAGAACCAGCCCCAAAGTGCGAGACCGACCATGACGGTCCAGAAGAAGATCTGCCACGGTGTACTGTGGGCGAATCCTTCCGGAAGTTTCATCGCTTCAAAAATCGTTCCTTCGATTGATGCATGGTATTTCGGATGCTCGAGCGCGAGGACGGCAAGCTTGACCCCGACCCAGGCGACGATCGCGAAGGCTGCCGTTTCAAGACCCGGACGTTCCGCCAGTAACTTGACGAAAACGCGGGCTGCAAAACGCATCAGGACGACACCCATCAGTCCACCTGTCAGGATGACGACGAAGTGACCCGTGTTCAATCCACCGATTTCACCGGTTCCCCAGTTCGGAAGGGCGACGGCAAGGGCGACGGCTGCCAAAATCGAGTCCACCGCAAACGCAAGGTCAGCGAATTCGATCTTCGCGACTGTTTTCCAGAACTCGGCTTTCGAGACCGGCTCCTCTGATTTCGGCTCAGCGTCGAGCTCGTTTTCTGCTCCGTGATTCTCACCGATCCGCCGGGCTTTAACGGTTTTATAAATATGCCGCAGCCCCATGATCAACAGATAGGCGGCACCAAGTGCTTGGATCTGCCAGATATCGACGAGGAATGAGATCGCGAACAATGCTGCAAATCGAAGAACGAATGCTCCTGCCAATCCATAAAATAAAGCCTTTTTCTGCTGTTCGCCCGGTAAGTGTTTGACCATGACGGCCAGGACGAGTGCGTTATCCGCCGAAAGTAGTCCCTCTAAAGCGATTAAGACGAGGACAACCCAGGCATATTGAAGTACTAACTGCCAATCCATCTACTTCATTCCTTCCTGTTTACGATTTTTCATTGAAAATCAATTTTCATTAGATACGTCATTTACACGTTCACATGAACACATACTATATGATAATATACCCGATTGCAAGCAAGTTATACCTGTAAATACGTAAACTGTTTCTTCCGAGTCTTGTAAGTTTTGTTTTTAGGAAGGTTCGTGATAAAATTCATAGCAACGATACGTCGCGACAACACATTCACGGAATCACCAGACTTGCTCGTCTCTAGCATTCCTGTCATGTTATTACTACTTGCACTACTACAAAAGGACAAAGGGGCCGATACGAATGTCTACCTACCCGGTTACACTGCCAACCAAAGAAGAGCGCCACAAGCTGTTTGGCTCTGTTCCTCCTATTAAAGGAACGAAGCCGACTGAAAAAGATAAAATGATCGACTTGCAGAACACACCGAAGAACTTCCTCTTCGCACTCGATGCTGTAGGAATCTCAAACGTCAAACACCCGGTCGTCATTCAAGACGGCGAAACAACACAAGCAACGATTGCGACATTTGAACTTTCGACTTCACTTGTCCAGGACCGTAAAGGGATCAATATGAGCCGTTTGACGGAACAACTGGATCAGTACCACAACGAAGGTTGGGTCGTCACAAACGAATCACTCATCCAATTCGCCCGCGAACTGGCGGAGCGCATGGAACAATCCGAAGGACAACTGACAATCCGTTACCCATGGTTCTTCACACGCAAAGCACCGGCAACAGGACTCAGCGGATTGATGAACGCGGAAGTCTGGCAGACGGTCAGCGTCAACACAGAAACAAACGAAGCAACTTTATCAGTCGGTCTGACAATCAACGTCACGACACTCTGCCCATGTTCAAAAGAAATCAGCGAATACAGTGCACATAACCAACGCGGTTACGTGACAATGGAAGCTTCATTACGCGATGAAGCCGATGATTTCAACTGGAAGCAGGAACTTCTTGATGCAGCGGAATCCAATGCATCAGCACCTCTGCACCCGGTCCTAAAACGTCCGGATGAGAAGCGTGTTACAGAGATGGCTTATGAAAACCCGCGTTTCGTAGAAGATATGGTGCGCTTAATCGCTGCCGACCTTTACGAAATGGACCCGATTGCATCGTTCTTCGTCGAATGCCGTAACGAAGAAACGATTCACCAGCATGATGCGATCGCTCGAATTACATTCGATAAAGATGCTCAATAATAACTAACGAAACTCCAGACGATCTTCGGATCGGTTGGAGTTTTTTTCGTTGTCCTCCTTTTCGGTAACGTTTACACTTAGGACGAATGGAGGGATGTCATGTTTGAACTCATACCCTTTTTACTGGAACGGCTCGGCATCATGATCATTTTAGCGTTCATCCTCGCCCAGTGGGGACCGACGCGGCGTTTACTGAAACAGCCGGAAGCCGGCTGGCAGTTTGGGTTGCTGATTCTAATTTTCGCCACCTATGGGATTTTGAGTAATTACACGGGAGTCAAGGTCGATTTAGCCAAGTTCTTACCGCACACTTGGCTCGAACAGGTTGACGGTACATCAGCAATCGCCAACACACGGACGATGATTGTCGTCATCAGCGGATTGCTCGCCGGTCCGATCGGTGGAACGATCACCGGTCTCCTCGTTGGGATTCACCGCTATACACTTGGCGGGTTTACCGCTTTCGCCTGCGCCCTCTCGACCGTCGTCGCAGGCGGTGTCAGTGGATTACTCCGTCCCTACTGGCGCGACCGTCTCGGCAGTCGGGCATTACTGCCGATTTGCCTGACAGGTTTTTTAATGGTTTTCGAAATGTCATTGATTCTTCTGTTTTCCGACCCTTTCCCGGCCGCCCTCGAACTGATCCAGTTCATCTTTCTTCCGATGACCGTCGTCAACGTCCTCGGCGTCTGGCTGTTCTTATCGATCATCCGTCTCGCCGCGCGTGAAGAGGAACACGTTCGGGCCCGTGAAGCGGAACGGTCCCTGCATATCGCGGATTTGACCTTACCTCATTTGACACGCGGCTTAACTATCCAAACCGCGGAAGCCGTGGCAGATATTTTATTACAACAGACACGCGCCGATGCGGTCTCCTTGACGGATCAATCAGTCATTTTGGCACATATAGGTGTCGGCAGTGACCATCACCAATCCGGCGGGCACTGGACGACCCGTCCGACGGAGCATGTTTTGACAGACGGACAACTGAGGCTTGTCACCGATCGGGATGAGATCGGTTGTCCAAAAGCAGATTGCCCGTTACAGGCGGGCATCATTGCTCCGTTAACAATCGGCGAAACGACAATCGGGACACTCAAAGTGTATTATCCTCATCCTGAATTGCTCGACGCCGTCGAAGTCGAATTGATCGAAGGACTGGCCAAGCTCTTCTCGACCCAACTCGCCCTCGGGAAAGCCGAGCGGCAAGCCGGTCTGTTAAAGGATGCTGAAATCCGGGCCCTCGAAGCACAGATCCATCCGCATTTTTTATTTAATGCCATCAATACGATTTACGCGTTATGTCGGACAGATGTCGAACAGGCACGGACCTTATTGCTCGAACTGTCGACGTTTTTCCGCAGCAACCTGCAGGGTGCCCGCTCGACGAAAATTCCGCTCCAAAAAGAACTGGAACATATCGAAGCCTATATCTCACTGGAAGCGGCCCGTTTTCCGAGCCGCCCGTTCGTTGATATTGATTTAGAGGACGGGACGGAACAATTACTTGTTCCGCCTTTCGTACTCCAACCGTTGATCGAAAATGCCTTCCAGCATGCGTTTAGTCCTGGTCAAACCGGATATGTCGGCGTCACGGCCTGGTTAACCGCGGATCAACTCGTTTTGGAAGTCGTCGATAACGGACGCGGGATCGACGCGGAACGCCTGACACGCCTCGGTCGGGAAGTCGTTGAATCCAACGGTACCGGCACTGCCCTTTTCAATACAGCCGAACGGATTAAAAGTCTGTATGCTGAAAACGGGTCGTTCCGGTTGACTAGTCAACCGGGAGAAGGTACGACCATCACCATCCATCTGCCCATCGAAACAGGAAAGGAGGTTTCCCATGCGCACGATCCTAATTGAAGATGAGCCGCTTGCCCGGGACGAGTTGCGGTACCATGTCGTCCGGGCCGGACTCGACGTCATCGCAGAAACGGGCCACGTCGGTGAAGCCGAGCAACTCGTTCGGACGTTGCAGCCGGATCTCGTGTTTTTGGATATCGAACTGATTGACGGGAGCGGACTCGATGTCGCGAAACGCCTGCAATCGATGCCGCACCCACCTGCGATTTTATTCGTGACAGCGTATGATACCCACGCCCTCGAAGCCTTCGAACTGAACGCTTACGATTACATTCTCAAACCTTACGATCCGTCACGGATCAGCCGGGCCATTGAAAAAATCATGCGCAAACCGGCGCCGAAAACACCGCGGATTGAACGATTGGCCGTTGAATCCGGGGATCAGTTAAAATTACTTTCCCCTGAAGATGTCGACTACATTGTCGCGGAAAACGGAAAAACGAAGCTTGTGACGCGTTCCGACGCCTATCCGTCGAACGATACGTTGCAGGAACTCGAAAAAAAATTATCGGGTCACCGCTTTCTTCGTGTCCATCGTTCCTACCTCGTCAATTTGGCAGCCATCGAAGCGATCGAACCGTGGTTCAACGGGGCCTATACAATCAAGATCCAGCAGATTGATGTGCCGGTCAGCCGGACGTATGTCAAAGTCTTAAAGGAAGCTCTCGGGATTTGAGAGCTTTCTTTTTTCCGTTCACCGCTCTTTTTCGACATGTCATCGGTCAAAACGAACGGTTCATCCGACAAACAAAAGAAAGCGCTTCCAAATCAAGTACACTTTTCTCATACCAGTTTATGAGGAGGTCCACGCATGAGCGCTACACCTATTGTTATTGCCGTCATTTGTATTTTATTGATCGTTTATCGTCTCTATGGCACATTCATGGCTGTCAAAGTCTTAAAAATTAAAGAGGACCGGGAAACACCGGCCCATAAGTTTGCGGACGGAAAAGATTACGTCCCGACCAACAAATGGGTTTCGTTCGGTCACCACTTTGCAGCAATCGCCGCTGCCGGTCCGCTCGTCGGTCCTGTCCTTGCCGCTCAGTTCGGCTATTTACCGGGCCTCTTATGGCTTTTGATCGGTGCTGTCATCGGTGGTGCCGTCCACGATATGGTCGTTTTGTTCGCTTCCATGCGTCAGGATGGGCAGTCGTTATCGGAAGTCGCTAAAAAAGAGCTCGGGCCGGTTGCCGGTTTTTGTGCCGGTCTCGCTATGCTCTTCATCATCACGATTACGATGGCCGGACTTTCAATGGTCGTCCTCCATGCTTTGGAACATAATCCATGGGGCACGTTCGCTGTCTTCTCGACCATTCCGATTGCCATGGGTGTCGGTATCTATTTACGAAAAGGCGGCAATCTCGCCTTGGCTTCCGTCGTCGGTTTCCTATTGATTCTTGCTGCAATCGGTTTCGGTCCCCAGTTGACTGACACGTTCATCGGAACATGGTTCGACCTGTCGTCACGTCAACTCGCGATTGCGTTACCGATTTATGCCTTCTTCGCTGCAGCACTGCCGGTCTGGTTGTTGCTTGCACCGCGTGATTACTTATCAAGTTTCATGAAAATCGGTGTTTTCTTTGCCTTGATCGTCGGTGTCTTCATCATCAATCCGGATATCCGTTTCCCGGCGTTCACGAAATTCGTCAACGGTGGCGGTCCGATCATTGCCGGTCCGGTCTGGCCATTCATCTCGATCACGATTGCCTGTGGCGCGATTTCCGGTTTCCACGCTTTCGTCGGCTCCGGAACGACACCGAAGATGATCAATCGTTGGAGTGATATCAAACCGGTCGCCTTCGGTGCGATGCTTGTTGAGTGTCTCGTCGCTGTCATGGCGTTGATTGCCGCAACGTCTCTTGAAGTCGGAGATTACTTCGCCATCAATTCGACACCGGAAGTCTTTGCGACACTCGGTATGAGCACCGTTTACCTTGATGAATTATCACGGGAAATCGGACTCGATCTCGCCGGACGGACCGGTGGAGCCGTTTCACTGGCCGTCGGTATGACGTTCATCTTCCGGGCCATTCCCTGGTTCCGTGAAATTGCCGGCTTCTTCTTCCAATTCGTCATTCTGTTTGAAGCGGTCTTCATTTTGACGGCGATCGATGCCGGAACACGCGTTGCCCGCTACTTGATCCAAGATTTCTTCGGTGAATTCTACAAACCGTTAAAACGGGTCGACTGGATCCCGGGTGCGATTTTCGCCAGTGCGCTTGGTACGTTCTTCTGGGGGTACCTGCTCTTCTCCGGCGACATCGGTTCGATTTGGGCCTTGTTCGGTGTCTCCAATCAGTTGATGGCGTCGATCGGCTTAATTATCGGAACGACAATCATCCTGAAGATTGCCGACAAAAAAGTGTATGCCTTGACGACATTCATTCCGCTTGTCTACTTGCTTGTAACAGTGACGTTCGCTGATATCTGGATGGTCGCCAATGTCTATGCGAATCCGGCTTCTGCCGGCTTCAGTATCCTGAATACGATTCTGTCGGTCACGATGGGGATCTTAGCTATCGTCATCACGATTTCAGCGGTCCGGAAATGGATTGAATTGCTCAACTCACCGCGTTGGGAAAAAGTGAAAAAATCAGCTTAATTAAAACCGCCTGGATTGTACATGGATTTCGTGTATCCATCCAGGCGGTCTTTTTATCAAAATCAGACGAGAATACTCCCACTTCTAAACGTTCAGGGCGAGGCCCTAGTGCAAGTGGGGGATGAATCGTCTTCGGGCAAGGCGTGTCTTGCGACACGTCAATTGCCCGACACTCTTGGTTTGAAAACAATTAAAATCAGGAATAAAAAAATAGTCATGTTCTTTGAAAACTGAAGATATAGGGTTGTGACAGGAAGTTCGTCTGTCACGTAAAATCTTCAACGTTCACCTTGCGGATGACCGAAGTAGCGAAAACCAAGCAGAGTAGGAATCCGCATAAAAGAAACGGACAAGATCAACGTTCAACCGTCGGGACGACGGGGTTAGCCTGATAAATTTTTGACCGCTAGGTTGAATAACTCAGGAATCCTCCACCTCTTAGCGAAGCGTAGGTGGAGGTAGTTCAATTTCGAACACTCAAATCGGTTGCCCGAACCGTACCCCACGGCGAGACATCGGCTTTGACGACTAATTTTTTTGCATCCTCGTACCCTTTTCCTGTTCCCTGTTCCACATAATACTGGTTTAATTGGGGAATCGTGACGTACTTGTCGTAATAATCTCCGGCAACGGAACCGAAAAAGCGGTCATTTGAGATACGGTCGATCTTGGCATAACCATCAGAATCCGTTGTAAACGTAACGTAGACCAATCCTTTTTTGACGGAATCCGCAGGTTTCAAATCAGGATACTGCAACATGACATATTCACCATAGACCGGGCTGAACGGATCATACGGTTCCGCCCGAAAGCGGTAACTGTCACCGAACCAGGAAATGGAGTAAAAACTGAGGATCACACCGAGGACGACGATGATTTGCAGGACTGGAAACAGATACCGTTTCATGACGGAACCCCTCCTTCATGACGTTTTCGAATCCACCACAGGACACCGGCAATCAGGAAGACGAGCAATGCACCAACGAGGAAGAACAACGACATATCGAGGCGATCCCAGGCATAGATGAAATAAATCGTCAGTTGGACGGCGATGAAGTAAACGAATGGAATCGTCAGGCGACGACCTTGGCGCTCCTGCACAATCAAATAAACAAAGGCAATGATTTCGACGAGCGCAGCAATCAAGATGGCCTGTTCGTCCAACCAAAGGAATCCGAACAAACCGAGCGGTAAAATCCAAAGTAACGGACGGAATTTTTGGTAAATCAAGTAGCCGATTGCGAGACCGAAAACAGCAAGTGCGACGGCTTCTCCTAAAGGAATGACGGAGTCCGTCGTTTCGGCACGGACCGTTAAATAAACCAGTGAATTGATGGCAGCGACAATCAGATACAGATGGTATAGAAAATGACGATCGCTGTCTTGTTTAACGACGAGTAACAGCGGGACAAGCACGAATAAGGTCCAGATTGGCCAAAGGACACCGTCGTAAGAGACAAGGGCAAACAACTCAAGTCCCGACAGATAAAGAAATAACCAACTGAGAATCAGGGACGGGAAGGACTGGCTGAAATAGAACCAGGCAAGCGATACGATCACGACGAGGACAATCGATGTCCAGTCGAGAAACGTGGCATGCTCCGTTCCAAATCCGCCGACTCCGGTAAAGATATTCAAACCTGAGATGAAGGCAACAATCGCATAGGCCGGATGACGCCACGTAAAGAAATGGGCGAGCGCGGCGAGGAAGACGGCCCAACCGATAAACGAACCTTGCATGGACATATGAAAACTCTGGACGGTGACGATGAGCGCTCCGGCAAAGGCAACCAGTCCAAGAATCCGAAAAGCAACCGGATTCCAAATCGTCCGTCGTTCCGATACATCGGCCAACACATAACAACTGACCATGATGACCAACACTAAACCAATTTTAATGAGGGCAGGAATCGCTTGCCAATTGGCAGCCAAGAAACTGAGCAAAGCTAACCCGACAAAGGTCAATCCGACAATCAACAACAACGGCACACGTTTCTTTTTTTGACGGTGACCTTCATACGCTTTAATCCGGTCGACTGTCTCTGCATCAATCAAACCCGCCTGTTGCCACTCCATTAATTTCGTCTGTCGTGCCATCACCAACACCTCCCGATTACAAGCTGCCAGTCTACACTTGTATTTTCCCGTTTCTTATTTTATTCAAGCAACATTCATTAGAAATCTGGTTGAAGATCGCGTCTTTTTCCAAAAAAGACGACCATCCTCGAAAGTGATATGCTCCCACAAAAGTAGACAGTTGAAATAACAAAACAGTCTACTTTTGAAGGGAGCTTTTTCTATGGCCACATCTAAATTTTT